>NZ_PJJK01000092.1:0-49119 GCF_002929785.1 Cryobacterium sp. Y62
ACCAACGAATCCACCGTCCTCGTCGCCAAAGACTGCCACGCCAACCCCCACGGCCCCGGCTGCTAACCCCAGTTACGGCGGTCAGGGCACTACGGCAGCAGGCGGTCCCCGGCCTTCTTGGGCAGCCGCGCTGCCGCAGTGCGGGTGATTGCGGCAGCGGCTTCGTCAGCGACAGCATCGAAATCAACGTCGTCGATCGACTGAGAAACGGATGCTTCCGCTGCTGATCGCGCCGCTGCGGCAGCTGTCGCCGCGGACGCGGCCATCGACGTAGACTGCGATGTGGCCGACGGCGCGGCCGCGGCCGACACCGAGGTCGGCGTCACCCCGGACTGTGCTGAAGCAGCGCCCGTTGCGCTCGAGGGAGTCGGCGCAGCGCCAGCGGTCGAGGGGGCTGCGCTGCTGTAACTGGGTGTCGCGTTCCGCAAAGCGGCTCCCGCGGTGCCGCCAAGCAGGCCACCGAGCAGGTCCTTAATGCCGATCCCCATGGTGGAGCCGAGCACGGCGTCGACCTCGCTGAAGCCGGACGCGACGTTTTTGGAGAGTTGGCTGGCGCCATCCGTTGAAATAACCGTGAGCTGGTCAATGTTGCCTATCGGCGCCGCGAGCTCGTGCGCGATCTGCGGGAGCATTTCGACCAGGCGCAGCTGAATGAGCGCCTCAGACTGCTGAGCGACGGCCTCGGCTGAGAGCCGGGTGGCCGTCGCCTCGGCGGTACCGCGGGCGAGAATGGCATCGGCCTCGGCCTGGCCCTCAGCGCGCGTGGCGTCGGCGTTGGCGACACGGCTGTCGCGATCGGCAGTGGCCTTGGCGACGGATGCTTCGGCGGCGGCAATCGCTGTCACACGAATGCGATAGGCGTCTGCGTCGGCGATGGCGTTGACCTCGGACTCGAGCTCGGCCTTGCGCAGGCTGGCCCGGCGCTGGGCAGTGAGTTCCTGCTCCTGCACGATGGCCTGCTGCGCCTTCGCCTCAGCAAGCGGCTTCGACGCGGCGGCCTCGGCGGAGGCCTTGTCGGTATCGAGCTGCAGCGCGGCCTTACGCAGCGCAAGCGTGTTCTGAGCTTCTGCGATGGCCTGCTCGGCGGTGATCAGGGCTTCCTGCGACTCGCGGTTCGCAACGTGCTCGGCTACCTCGGCCTGACGACGCACCTTGGCCTGCTCGGCACGGCCGATGTCGCGAATATAGTCGTTCTCGTCGGTGATGCCCTTGATCTCGAACGAGTCAACGTCGAGCCCCTGATTGGCGAGCGATTCGCGGGCTGTGGCCAGCACCGACGTACCGAGCTCGTCGCGCTTTTGAATAACGGTCATAACGTCGGTCGCACCGATCGAGGAGCGCAGCGATCCGCTCAGTACCTCCTGCGCGAAGCCGTCAATGTTCTTGTCCTGTCCAAGAAAACGCTGGGCGGCGGCGCGAATGGCGGCCGGATCGTCGCCGACCTTGACGATGGCGACGGCCTCGACGGAGAGCGTGATGCCGTTGCGGTCCTGCGCGACGGCCGTGATCTCAATCGCGCGGCTGCGCAGGCTGATCTTGAACGCCTTCTGGAAGAACGGCGTGATGAACACGCCCTGCCCGTGCACGACCCGCTGGCCGGATTCCTCGAGCGTGGCGCCATCGACGATGGTCTTGCGGCTCTTCTTGCCCGTGATAATGAGGGCCTCGTCGGGCCCTGCGTTTTTATAGATCGTCTTGGCGTAAATCAGGCCGATAAGCAGAACCACGACAATCGTGAAGATGATCCCGGGGATCGGGCTGAACAGAAAATCGAGCATGGGGTCCTTCCGAGGAGCCGGCGCGTACATCGTTTCCGCGAATCGGTCAGACGACCTCGACGCAGAGCTGTTTCTCCAGTGTCGCAGGCCACAGCGCCGGATGCGAAAGATGTCGACAATAAGCGGATGCCATCGGTCGGGCCGAACCGACAGCAGTCGCCCCCAGCCCGCCGTGGGCGTAGAAGACAATTGGTACAACGCCGTCATGCTCGGCCACAAAGGCGGCAGATGCGTCGCAAAAATGGCGTCGACATCCTTCTTCGTGGTCTTGAACACTCCAATCGATGAAACTTTACCGCCACCGGGGTTGACCACGTGTGGGCGAAGGTGGTCGAGTCCACTTGGAGACAGCGAGGGCTGCCGTGTAGTTCAGGGCATCGGTTCGGGCATGGCTCCGTTCCTCTTCATTCAATTCATGCTGGAACAGGGGTGGGGCGTAACGACTATGGTGCTCCAGCGTTATTGCCGCGTTACTTCGTCCGAAGCCTTGACAGACCACGCCTGCGGTTGCGTCTTGCAGGCAGAAACGGATGCGGTGCCGGCCGCCGTGATAACTGGTACCGATCCCGAGCCTGCTGGCGCGCCGCTCGCTCGCCCGAGCGATCCCGGGCTCAGCGCTTGTGCACGTTCGCTGAGATCTTTCTGATCGTTCCGTCCATGCCCGCACACTGGCCGGGGAGCTCACGGCACCGTGCTGGTGAGCGACCATCGGGGCCGAATTCATCACTCGTCAGCGTACGTCCACAGAACCTGCGGCACACAGGTGGTTCTCACCCGGGCCTCGTTTATGATCAACCGGTGACTGAAACAGCCCTCTCCCGCCCGTTCCGGCCCCAGTCTCGCTGGGTGCGCAGCGTTGGCCTCATGATTTTCTTCAGCCGCTGGCTGCAGGCGCCCCTTTATATTGGCCTCATCATTGCGCAGATCATCTACGTGATCGTGTTCATGGTCGAACTCATCAACCTCGGCGGCGACGTCTGGACCTCGTTGACTGTGCCGGGGGACGACGGCAGCATCCACGTCGAAGAAGCCGCGATCATGCTCTCGGTGCTCGGCCTGATCGACGTAGTCATGATCGCGAACTTGCTGATCATGGTCATTATCGGCGGCTACGAGACGTTTGTGTCTCGCATCCGTTTGGAGGGTCACCCTGACCAGCCGGAATGGCTCTCCCACGTCAATGCCAACGTGCTCAAGGTCAAGCTCGCCATGGCCATCGTGGGCATCTCGTCGATCCACCTGCTCAAGACCTTCATCGAGGTCGGCGACCTGGCCGCGCGCGGCACCCCCGTCGATAACAACCCGACCGAAACCATCACAGGCAACATCTACACTTGGGACGGCGTGCTCTGGCAGGTCATCATTCACATGGTGTTCATCCTCTCGGCGATCGCACTGGCCTGGATCGACCGGATGTCCCAGTCCGGTCACGCCGCCCCGAAACCTACCCCCGGGCCGATCCTCGCTCTCGAGCCGTTTCCGGCCCTCACCGCCGCACCCGCACACCGCGAACTCGAAAACCACGCTGCTGGGGCATCGACCGGAGTCGCCCTGCATCTCTCGCAGCTCGCTCAACTGCGCGAGGCCGGCGTGGTGACGGATGCCGAATTCCTCGCCAAGAAGACGGAACTGCTCGCCCGCTTCTAGCTAGAACGTCGCGAGGCCGTGGCCCCGAAACTGGGCCCGCACCCGCTCCTGTAGCGCGGCATCGGGCGGCAGCACGCCGTGCAGCGGATACGGAATCGCCAGGCGATTCCATTTGTCCTCGCCCATCTGATGAAACGGCAGCATCTCGACCCGGGTGACGTTCGGCCACCGGGCCGCGATCTCGGCGACCGCATCAACGTTGTCGACCGCGTCGGTCAGCCCCGGAACGAGCACGAACCGCACCCACACGTTGATGCCACGCTCGCGCAGTCGGTCGCCGAACGCAATCGTCGGTGCCAGCTCGCGCCCGGTCACCTCGCGGTAAGTGTCGGGGAGGCCTGACTTCACGTCGAGCAGCACCAGGTCGGCGTTTTCCAGCAGTTCGTCCGTGGCACTCGCGCCGAGGTACCCCGACGTGTCAAGAGTGGTGTGCACACCGAGTTCGTGACACTCGGCAAACAGCCGCGCCACGAACGCGGGTTGCAGGAGCGGTTCTCCGCCGGATAGCGTCACGCCGCCGCCGGTCGCCGCGAACACGGCGCGGTAACGACGGATGCGCGCGAGCACGTCGTTCATCGACGTGAGTGCGCCGTTGCGCATCTTCCAGGTATCCGGATTGTGGCAGTACTGACAGCGCAACAGACAGCCGGAGAGAAAGTAGGTCAGCCGGGTGCCCGGTCCGTCGACCGACGTGACCAGCTCCCAGGAATGCACACTCGCCACCGTGCCATCGCGGATCGCTTCCAACTCTTGATGGTGCAGGTCGGTCGCCGCGGCAGCGCTGGACGCGGCGCAGGTCAGATCCAGTTGGTGCAGGTCATCTGCGGTCGAAGCTCGGGCAACGGATGCTGCGCGCATCGCCCGTCTGATGGCATCCGCTTTTGACGGACCGTCGGTGACCCGTTTCACCGGACCCAGACGGTGCGCTCCAAGATTGACCACGGCTGACACGGCTAGACGCTCGTGTGAAAGGTGCGGCTGATGACGTCGCGCTGTTGCTCCCGGGTGAGGCGCACGAAGTTTACGACGTAGCCCGACACCCGAATGGTGAGCTGCGGGTAGTTCTCCGGGTGTTCCATGGCGTCCTCGAGGGTTTCGCGGTTGAGCACGTTGATGTTGAGGTGATAGCCGTGCGATAACGTGTAGGCATCGATCAGGCCGACCAGATTGGTGACCTGCTCCGCGGGAGTGCGGCCGAGCCCGGTCGGCACGACCGTGTTGGTCAGCGAAATGCCGTCCTGCGCTTCGGAGTATGGCAGTTTTGCCACGCTCAGGGCCGATGCGAGCATGCCGTGGCTGTCCCGGCCGTTCATCGGGTTGGCTCCCGGCGCGAACGGGGCGCCGGCGCGGCGTCCGTCAGGCGTGTTGCCGGTCTTCTTGCCGTAGACCACGTTCGAAGTGATCGTGAGCACCGACTGGGTGTGCACGGCATTGCGATAAGCGGGGTACTGGCGAATCATTGCCATGAAGGTTTCGACGATGGTGACCGCGATCGCATCGACCCGGTCATCGTCATTGCCGAACGCGGGGTAGTCGCCGTCGATCGTATAGTCGACGACGAGGCCGCTGGCGTCGCGCACCGGGCGCACGGTGGCGTACTTGATGGCGGCGAGGGAATCGGCGGCGACGCTGAGGCCGGCGATGCCGCAGGCCATTGTGCGCAGAATAGTGCCGTCGTGCAGGGCCATCTCCAGGCGCTCGTAGGCGTACTTGTCGTGCATGTAGTGAATGCAATTGAGCGCGTCGACGTAGGTTGCGGCGAGCCATTCGAGGCTCGCGAGGTAGGCCGCCCAGACCGTGTCGTAGTCGAGCACGTCACTATCCAGGGGCGCTGTGACCGGGGCGATCTGCTCGCCGGTCAGCTCGTCGCGGCCGCCGTTGATGGCGTAGAGCAGCGCCTTGACCACGTTGGCCCTGGCGCCAAAAAACTGCATCTGCTTGCCGACGCCCATCGGCGAGACACAGCACGCAATCGCGGCGTCGTCGCCCCAGGCCGCACGAATGAGGTCGTCGGACTGGTACTGAATGGCCGAGGTATCGATGGAGACCTGCGGGCAGAAGCGTTTGAAACCGTCCGGCAGAGTATCGCTCCAGAGCACGGTGAGGTTCGGCTCGGGAGCCGGGCCCAGGTTGTACAGCGTCTGCAGAAACCGAAACGCGCTCTTGACGACGTGGTTGCGGCCGTCGAGACCGATGCCGCCGAGCGACTCGGTGACCCAGGTCGGGTCGCCCGAGAACAGCTGGTCGTATTCGGGGGTGCGCAGAAAGCGCACGATGCGCAGCTTGATCACAAGGTCGTCAATCAGTTCCTGCGCCTGGCTTTCGGTCAGGATTCCCGCCGCGAGATCTCGCTCCATATAAATGTCGAGAAAGGCGCTGTTGCGCCCAAACGACATGGCAGGGCCGTTTTGCTCCTTGACCGCACCGAGATAGGCGAAGTAGAGCCATTGCACCGCCTCGGTCGCGGTACGCGCCGGCTGCGTGACGTCGAACCCGTAGGTCGCCGCCATCTGCACGAGTTCTTTCAGGGCGCGTACCTGCTCGGCGTTCTCCTCGCGGGAGCGAATGATCTCCTCCGTGCTCGGCTGCGCGTCGAGTGCGGTGCGTTCGAGTTTCTTGGCCGCGATCAGGGCGGTAACACCGTAGAGCGCGACGCGGCGGTAGTCGCCGATCATGCGGCCGCGACCGTAGGCATCCGGCAGTCCGGTGATGAGGTGGCTGTGCCTGGCCCGCTTGACGGCGGGCGGGTAGACGTCGAAGACGCCGTCGATGTGCGTTTTGCGGTACTTCGTGAAAATGGTTTCGAGTTCGGACGAGACCGGGTATCCGTAGGTTTCCAGACTCGTGGCGACCATGCGCCAGCCGCCGAAGGGCATGATCGCACGCTTGAGCGGGGCATCCGTTTGCAGACCGACGATGATCTCGCTCGATTGGTCGGTGCAGCCGGGGGCATGCGCGGTGATCGACGCCGGGGTGGACGGGTCGACGTCGAGCGCGCGCTCCCGGGGGAACATCTCCGATAGCCGAGCCCAGAGTGCCAGGGTGCGCTCAGTGGCGCCGGTAAGAAAACTCGCATCGCCAGTGAACGGCGTGTAGTTGTGCTGGATGAAATCTTGAACGTCAATGCCGTGCTGCCACGGCCCGGCGGTGAAGCCGGCCCAGCCGTTGATAGCGCTGGTAGGGGCATCGGTTGTCGTGGCACGCGGGTTGTCAAGAAGGGTCATGCTTCCACGCTATCGACCGGGCCGGGCCCTGTCTCGGGCCGTAAGCCCCGACTTTCCCGCAGATTTTTCGAGCGGATACTGCTACCGCTTGAGCCCCGGAAACTGGTCGTCGCGCCATTCATCCGGCAGCCGGGCGCCCACGAAGGCCGCGTCGGCTTCGCGCTCCCGCAGTTCGACCCGGCGGATCTTGCCGGAGATGGTCTTCGGGAGGTCGAAAAACTCGACCCGCCGCACGCGCATGTATGCGGGCAGCCGGGTGCGGGCGTGCAGCAGTATCTTTTCGGCAGTTTCGGCCGTCGGCTCCCAGCCCGGGGCGAGGTGAATGTACGCCTTGGGAATGTTCAGCCGGGTCGCGTCCGGGGCCGGAACGACTGCGGCTTCGGCAACCGCGGGGTGCTCGAGCAGCACGCTCTCCACCTCGAACGGTGACACCTTGTAGTCGCTCGACTTGAACACGTCGTCGGTGCGGCCGATGAAGGTGAGGTAGCCGTCGGCATCCACAGTGGCGACGTCGCCGGTGTGAAAGAAGCCACCACGAATGGCGTGCGCGGTCAGATCGGGTTCATCGTGGTAGCCGGTCATCAGGTTGACCGGACTCGTCGACAGGTCCAAGCAGATCTCACCTTCCTTGGCAGGAAGTTCGGTGATCGGGTCGAGCAGCTTGATCGAGACGCCGGGCAAGGGTAGGCCCATCGACCCGGCTTTGAGCACCGATCCCGGTCCGTTTCCGACGATCGCGGTGGTTTCGGTCTGCCCGAATCCGTCGCGAATGGTCAGCTGCCAGCCGTCGTCGATCTGGCGAATGACCTCGGGATTGAGGGGTTCCCCGGCAGAGAGCAACTCGCGCAGGTTGGCCGGCCGGGGGCCGAGATCCGCTTGAATGAGCATTCGCCAGACCGTCGGCGGTGCACAAAATGTGCTGATCTTCGCGCGGTGCAGCTGCGCGAAGAGAGCATCGGGAGCGAATTTGGAGTAGTTGTAGACGAATACGGTCGCCTCGGCGATCCACGGGGCGAAGAAGCAGCTCCAGGCGTGCTTGCCCCAGCCTGGCGAGCTGATGGCGAGGTGCACATCGCCGGGGCGCAGTCCCAGCCAGTACATGGTCGACAGGTGACCGACCGGGTAGGAGGTCTGCGAGTGCAGCACCATTTTAGGCTTGCTCGTCGTACCGGAGGTGAAATAGATCAGTGACGGGTCAGCGGATGCCACGACCGTCGCGATGGGTTCCGGCGTGAGGCCGTAGGCCTCTGCGAAGTCGGCCCAGCCGGGCCGCGGTGCGCCAACGCTGATGCGGGTGTAATCGCCGGGAACCTCGTCGAACTTGGGCGCATCGGCCGCGTTCGCGATCACGTGCTTGACACCACCACGTCGTACCCGGTCAGTCAGGTCATGTGTGGCGAGCACTGCACTTGTCGGCATGATGACCGCGCCGACCTTCATGATGGCGAGCATCGCCTCCCAGATTTCGAGCTGGTTGCCGAGCATGAGCATAACGTGGTCGCCGCGACCAACGCCCTGCCGCACCAGCCAGGTGGCCACTTGGTCTGAGCGGTAGGCCATCTCGGCGAAGCTGAACTTCTGCTCGTTGCCGTCTTCTTCGACGATCCAGAGAGCGATCTTGTCGTTGCCGCGAGCGAGCACATCAAACCAGTCGGTCGCCCAGTTGAAGTGCTCGCCGACGTCGGGCCAGCGAAACTCTTGCGCGGCACGGGCATGATCGTCGCGCAGCGCCAACAGCTGGTCGCGGGCAGCCTTGTAGTTATTTGTGCTCGTGTTGATTGTGCTCGTGCTCACCGGATGAGTCATGCGATGTTGTCTCCTCTTGGCGAATCGTATTGCCAAAGCGAAACGGCAATAGTCCATTCTGACAGGACTGCGGAGTCGGGCCAGCCGCTGACGTGGCAACGGCCCAGTTGATCGTCTGCGCCACTACCGCGCATACTCCGCTGTTTGACTGCAGCCTGGTGCCCACCGACTGCTGCGTCGTCCCGACAGAACGCCCCCGCGTCTTCAAGAGCACCGGGATGTCCTGGGAAGATTTGGTCATCGCGGCCGCCGTCTACAGAGCCGGAACGCGCGCGGAGGCCTAGCGGGCCTGCGATTTGCGGGTGGCTCGCTGGCCTATCGTTAAAGGGTGACCTACTCGATTCGTTCTCTCGATGCCGCCGATCTACCACGCCTGCTCGCGCTCAACAATGCCGCCGTTCCCGCGGTCAACGAGCTGGATGCGCCGGCGCTGGCCGCGCTGGTCGAACTCAGCCACCTCGCGGTCGCTGTCGTCGCCGACGATGATGCGGCCGCAGAGGTGCTTGGCTTTGCCATCCTTTTTGTCGCCGGCGCCGAGTACGCGAGCGAGAACTATCGCTGGTTCTCCCAGCGATCCACCGATTTTCTCTATGTCGACCGTATCGTCGTGGCCGATGGTTTTCGCGGGCAGGGTCTCGGCCAGGTGCTCTACAACACCATCTTCGGTGCGGCCCGCCGCGAACTGCTCGCCGAGGTGCTGTGCGAGGTCAACCTCGAACCGCCGAACCCGGGATCCCTCGCGTTCCACGGCCGCCTCGGCTTCGCTGAGGTCGGCCAGCTGTCGACGAAGGGTGACACCGTCGTCGTGAGCTTGATGGCGGCATTCGTTTAGCGGGGGAGACGGACTGTTCTGTATACACAGTTTCGCGACGAATTCAAGGGGCAGCAAAGAACTGTGATTCACTCTATGGTCATTTTGACGCGAGCTACCGCTTGCGCAGAAATGAGCCAAGGGAAACCCCTCGATGCGACTCACCTGCCCGTTTTGCAAATCACCAGCTGACCTGAAACCCAACCCCGCGCAGGCTTTGCGCATCACCCTCCCCCTCTATGTCCTCAAGTGCACCGGCTGCGAGCGCACCAGCATTCGCGTCGAACCGGCCCGTCTGCCCCCCGCCCTGGCAGCGCACGCCTCGGCTTGAACCTTTTCGACTCCGGAAACGATCGGTCCCGGCGAGGCGCGCAACTGGCCGGGCGCTAAGCAGAGGCCGGGCGCTAAGCAGCGGCCGGGTGCACACAGCCCGTGCCGGTCACACCGATATGGATGCCGTCGTCCTATTCAGTCGCGCCAGCGCGCCCTCTGCATGGTCGCTGACTAGGCCCTCGACCAGCGTCCTGTCGCCGTTCAACACGGCCTCGGCGATACCGCGATGCTCCGCGATCCACTCTGCGTCGACCCGATAAAAGTCCTGGAGTACGGTCTGGCACATTTATGTCTCCGTCATCAGAGTGCTGTGGATGCGAGCGAGGCAGGGGCTGCCGCTCAGGGCAATCAGGCGTGCGTGGAACGCTAGATCGGCGTCGCTCATGGCGACACGGTCGCCGGCGGCCGCGGCCTGACAGAAACTTTTGCAAAACAGTGAGTCTCGGCCGCTTTGGCGCAACGGCAGAATCCCGGTTAGGGCGCTACGCTGGCGGCATGATCGATGGAGACAGCGTTCACCGTCCAAACCGAGATTCGCAGCCCCACAAAACCGCCGACGCGGACCTCGCGCCAAACCATCGCGGCACCCCGCTGCCCAGCTACGTCAACGCGTGGGTGTCGACGCAGCGTTGGTTCAGCAACAAGGGTCGCGTTCCCGCGCTGCGCAGCATCGGGCATTTCGCGCTCGACTGCGCCGAACCGGGAGTCACCATTCGCGTCGACTTGGTGCTCGACACAGCGAGCCTCACGCTCACGCTGTACCAGTTGCCGACCACCGAACGCGTCGAGGAATTACCCGGCACTGACAACGCCCTGATCACCGCGCGCCAACCCGGTTCGTTGAACGCGCGGTACATTTACGATGCAGCCTACGATCCCGCCTTCGCTACCGTTTTGCTCGCCTTTATGGAGCGGCAGGGCATGTCCGCGTCGGCCAAGTCGTCGGTGGCTGACCGCTCCGCCGCCGGCGCACGCGGCGAGGACCTGCGCCCGCGATCCAGCGCCCCCTCCAGTACGACGGTCGCAACCGTCGTATCGAGTCGGGTGCTCAGCGGAGAGCAATCCAATACCTCGATCATCGTGGAGCGCGTTGACGCGACCGGGGCCCCGGCGGTGCCGATTATTTGCAAGGTCTTCCGCATTATTCATGCTGGAGAGAATCCGGATGTGACGGTACAGGCCGCGCTGGCCGGTGCCGGATCTAGTCGGATCCCCCTGCCGTTCGGTGCTGTTCTCGGCCAGTGGGACGATCCGGCCGAACCCGGCCAGCGTGCGGTCGGCCACCTGGCATTTGCTCAGGAGTTTCTACCCGATGCACCAGATGCCTGGCGCACGGCATTGATCGCTGCCGCAGCGGGAAGTGACTTCACCGGCCCGGCCTTCCGTCTGGGCCAGGCCACCGCCGACGTGCACCACGATCTGGCGCGCACACTGCCGACCCTGGAGACGACCCCCAAAGTCATTGCCGCGGAAATGGCCAAGATGAGACTGCGCTGCAGTCAGACCCTGCACGAAGTTCCGAAGCTGGCCAAATACCAGTGCGCCATCGAAAAGGTGTTTGCCCGGGCGGAATCCGCCGTGTGGCCCAGACTCCAGCGCATCCACGGTGACTTTCACCTCGGGCAGGTTCTCGACGTGCAGGGCCGCGGCTGGGTGCTGCTGGATTTCGAAGGTGAACCGCTGCGCACTCTGCGAGAACGCACCCGGCCCGATGTCCCGCTGCGCGACGTCGCCGGCATGCTGCGATCCTTCTCCTACGTGTCCGGAGCGATGACGGCGACCACGGCCGAAGCCGCGGCCACCCTCACCTCAGCCGGTTCGTCGACCGATGCGATCACGAAGAATCTACCGTTGATTTCCGAATGGGCAACGGCCTGCCGTGGCGCTTTCCTCGACGGTTACGCGCAACGCTCCGGTCTCAAACTGACCGAGCAGCGTGCACTGCTCGATGCCTTCGAACTCGACAAAGCTCTCTACGAGGCCGTCTATGAAAGTCGCAACCGACCCGCCTGGCTGCCGATCCCGCTCGCTGCGGTCAAACGGCTGGTCGGCGCGCCAAACTGATCGTGGTCCGCGCTACCTAACTGTGGGCCACCGTCCGCAACATGCGCCGGGATTTCACGCTGATCGGACTCCTGGCGTACCTCGGTGTCCGGGGATCCCGCAGGCACATGAATGCACAATTTCAGCCAACGGATGCCCTTCAGCGCGTCCGCAGGCACGGCCACGTTCACCGGCAGCCCGGCAGCCCCGGCAGCGGCAGCGGAGTTCCTGTCCGCGGCGAGCGCGGGGATCTCGATGCGGGAGCGGCCAACGATGGTGCTCACAGCATCTGCTCTGGACACGTTCTCGACTAGTCCCGTCATGGTGAACGGTCCTGCCGCCGCAGCCTCGGCGAAGCACGCCGCGGGTCGTCGGCGGCCAGGCCGACAACTCACGAGGCCGAACGCGACACCGCTTCGGTTTGGGCTTGGCGCGATCCCGGCTGGCCTCCACGCTCTTCAGTTTGGCCTCGATGAGCGCCCGCAACTCGTCTTGGTAGTCGTCGTCGAAGGCCTTGTCGATGCGGTCGTAGGGAACGACCTTGGAACACACTTCACACCGACGTTGATAGCGGATGCGTCCCCCCTCGGCATCGTGCACCTGGTGCAGCGAGACGTCGTGATCTTCGGTAGCGCTGCACACCTTGACGGGCACGTTGACGGGCACGTTGACGAGTCCGAAGGTGATCGCACCGGTGCAGATGCTTCTCTTGCGACCAGTACACACCCGATCGAAGAATCCGTCACCTCGTCGACCACAAGATTTGGGAGCACAGTTGACGCATGAACGCCGGCATCCCGGTGGCATCCGTCGAAGGACACCGCATCACGCTCACTCACCTGAACAAAGTGCTGTATCCAGAAACGGGTGCCACTAAGGCCGACGCACGCGGCTACTACGCGGCCATAGCCGACGTGCTGATTCCGCACGCGGCCAATCGCCGGCCACCCGCAAACGCTGGGTACACGGTGTCGGAACGCTCGACGACCCCGGCCCGGTGTTCTTTCAGAAAAACCTCGAAGCGGCGACGCCGAGCTGGGTGAAACGGCGCGAGATCCAGCACAGGGACCCTGTCAACAGCTACCCGTTAATCAGCGACCTGGCCACGCTGACCTGGCTCGGCCAGATGTGCGCCCTCGAGATTCATGTGCCGCAGTGGTAGTTCGACCGCACCGGTACTCCGCGCAATCCGGACCGGTTCGTGCTGGATCTTGACCCCGGACCGGGCGTCGGGCTGCTCGAGGGCGCCGAGGTAGTGCGCTGGGCCCGGGCAATGCTGCAGGACATGGGGCTGGAAGCGATGCCGGTGACCAGCGGGAGCAAGGGCATCCACTTATATGCGGCGCTCGACCTGTCGTACACCTACGACCAGGAAAGGTGTTCGTCGACTGGAGCCAGAACAACGCCGCGAAGACCACGATCACGCCGTAGTCGCTGCGCGGGCGCAGCCATCCGATCGTCGCAACCTCGCGCACCTGGAAGGAGCTCACCTCGACCGAACTGCAACAGCTCGACTACAAGCAGGTGCTCGCCCGCCTGAAGCAGCGGAACGACCCGCTCGCACAGCTCGGTGCCGGGTCATTCGAGCCTACGGCGAGGGAGACCGCCTCCGACCTCGTCCCTCCGGACCGCCTCACGGTGTACCGCGACAAGCGCGACGGGAGTAAAACGCGGAGCCAGTGCCGGCATCCGTTTCGGGCGACACAGCCGGACACAGTTTCGTCATTCAGGAGCATCATGCCCGCAGCCTGCACTGGGATTTCCGGCTCGAACACGACGGGTGCTGGTGTCGTGGGCTCTGCCGCGCAACGTGCCGGTGTCACCGACCCAGAAGCGGCTTGCGGTACACGTGGAGGACCATCCGCTCGAATACGGCAGCTTCGAGGGAAATATTCCGGCTGGAGAATATGGTGCCGGCGACGTTACGATCTGGGATCGCGGTGACTCCGACCTCGAAAAGTGGCTCGATGATGAGGTGATCGTGACCCTACACGGCCAACCCGACGCCGGACTCGGCGGCACTGCCCGGTTCGCCCTGATTCGCACGCGCGCCGGTCGCGAGACTGGCTGAAAATCAAACACTTCCGTACCCAGGAGGTCGTGGTCGGCGGCTGGCGGCCCGGCAAGGGCATCCGGTCGGGCACAATCGGATCCCTGCTACTCGGGGTTCCCACCGACACGGGCCTGCGTTACGTCGGCCGGGTCGGAACCGGGTTCGCCGCGATCAGCCATCTTTATCTTGGTTACCATTTGGCAACGGATGCCCTCGCCTCACTATCGATCTCGCTCGTGCTGCTCGGTGGGAGATCGCCTAGAACACTCGTCAGGCCTCCCGCGGATTACAACCGGGCGCGGCGGGCGCGAACGAAGCAATAGAGGCCGTAAGCGATCAGGCCTACGCCGATCAGAATCAGGGCAATGGTTCCGAACGGCAGCGCGGCGAGAGCCTTAAGCGCCCCGTCGAGCCCGGTGGATTTGCTGGCATCATTGGTGACCGCGGCGACGCCGACGAGGATCGCGACCACGGCGAGCGCAATGCCCTTGGCGACGTAGCCGACGACGCCGAGGGCGATGACCGCGCGGCCGACCAATCCGCTCGGCACGGCGAGGTCTGACCGAAACTTCTGCGCTGCACCTTTGTAGATGAAATAGCCGCCGACACCGAGCACGGCCACACCGACCAGGAACAGCACGATGACGCCGCCCGGCGAGGATAGAAGCGACGAACTCGCGCTCTGCGTACTGCCGGCCGAGCTGGACGCACCGCCCAGGGCAAAGGTCAGCGCCGTAGTCCCAAGGGCGATGTAGACGATGGCTTTGGCAAAGTTGGCCAGACGACGCGCCCATTTACGTTTCAACTCGCCCTGCATCATGAATGCGGAGACGATTAGCCACACCCCAAGAGCGAACATGCCGACCACGACAATCCAGAGCAAAAACACCCCACCCGGGCCTGAAGCCAGCTGGGCGAGTGCCCCGCTCTGGTCGGCGGAGCCGCTGCCTGCACCGATCACCACGTTGATCGCGATCGACCCGATCAAAACGTGCAGCAGCCCGCTGACGGCGAACCCTAGCCGTGCCAACAGTTGCAGCGCCGAACTGTTACTCGCGTCGCGAGCGATGTGTGTCGCCGATGAGTTCTTCACGGGCTCAGCCTAGGTCGACGCACACCGTCGCGCGCAGAAATTTTTCTTAGCCGACGTACCGACAAGTCACCGGGTGACGTCGTCCCGAAATTCCGCGTCACCGGGCTCGAGGCGACCGCGAACTCGGCAGCGACACCGGCGATGTTGATCATCCAGTTGATGCCAGATTTGTCGCCCACCATGCCGAGACTGTCGGCCCAGACCGCTTTGTTGAGCGGCATCGTGACAGAACCCACCTCACCCGCTTCTCCCAGTACCCGGTCAGTTCGACCTCGTCCTCACCGCTGAGGGAGACGGTAACGCTGCTGCTCGCGGGGAGTCCCCTGCTTTGGGGCGGTCGGAGGCCATCAGCGAGAATCAGCTCGGAGTGGTCAGCCCGGAGTGCATGATCTTGTCCTTCTCGGTCGCGTTGTCGCGAAAGCCGAGGTACCGCTTAGGCAACTGCTCAGGGTTTGTTCTCCTGCTATGTCGGGTTGATGCTGTGAGTATTGCCCCGATCCGCGTCTCTGACGAGGTGCCGGGGGCGGGCGGGCGGGTACAGTGTCGGCATGAAGCTGATTGCCATCGACCCACCCACCCGCAGCTTTTCGCGCTGGCTGACCAACGAAGAAATAGCTCGCGTGATCGCCCACAAACGCGGCTGGCGTCAGGCGCCCGACGGCAGCGTACTGGCCGGCAAGATTCGCAAGACGCGCATCAGCGCCTCGCTGGAGCACCTCGGCGCCGCCGCTGTTGCGCACGGCTGGGCCAGCCGGCCGCGCACCGAACCGAGCGACAGCAGCGGCCCCACCCACATGATGTGGGGCATCATCGACGCCCGCACCGACGTCGAAATCGCCGAACAGCTCGGCGAAGCGGTCTAGGGACCGCCTGAGGCGCGTAGCGTGGAGGCATGAGCCTGAACCCCAGTTATATCAAGCCCGGCCTGGACTTCAATCGCGACACCAATTACATCGAGGACCGCATCACGCGGGATGGCCGGGACGGGTGGCCGGTCGAGGCGGGTCGCTACAGGTTGGTCGCAGCGCGGGCCTGCCCCTGGGCGAACCGCACCACGATCGTGCGCCGCCTGCTCGGCCTCGAGGGCGTCATCTCGCTCGGCCTGCCCGGGCCGACCCACGACAAGAACAGCTGGACCTTCGACCTTGACCCCGACGGGCTCGACCCGGTGCTCGGCATTGAACGCCTACAGCAGGCCTTCTTCGCCCGTTTTCCCGACTACCCGCGCGGTATCACCGTACCGGCGATCGTCGATGTACAGACTGGCAAGGTCGTCACCAACAACTACCCGCAAATCACCCTTGATTTTGAGACCGAGTGGACGGAGCACCACCGGGCCGGCGCCCCCGACCTCTACCCCGAAGCCCTGCGGGCCGAGATCGACGAGGTCGCCAACCTGATCTTTTACGACGTCAACAACGGTGTCTACAAGTGCGGCTTCGCCGGCAGCCAAGAATCGTATGAGCGGGCCTACGACGCCCTCTTCGCCCGACTGGATTGGCTCGCGGAACGCCTGGCCGGGCAGCGGTATCTCGTGGGCGACACGATTACCGAGGCGGACATCCGCTTGTTCACGACTCTGGCACGCTTTGACGCGGTGTATCACGGGCATTTCAAGTGCAATCGAAACAAGCTCAGCGAGATGCCGGTGCTGTGGGCTTATGCCCGCGACCTGTTCCAAACGCCCGGTTTTGGTGACACGATCGATTTCGACCAGATCAAGAAGCATTACTACGTGACGCACGTAGACATCAATCCCAGTGGCATCGTGCCAAAGGGACCGGATGCCGCCGCCTGGTTGGCACCGCACTCTCGGGCCGAGCTCGGTGGCCGCCCGTTCGGCACCGGTACCCCACCCGAGGCACCGCTGCCCGACGAGCGGATTGTGAACTAGTCACTTCGGGCTAGTCGGGGCGGCGAGCGAGGCTGGGCTGCACCCGCGGCGGCTCCCCCGGCATCTTAGGAAAGTCCGGCGGAAACGGCAGCTAGCCGAGGCCGCCGGCCAAATCACGTTCCCACCACGAATAGAGAGTGTCGATCGAGCCAGGCTGCTCGTGCATGGCGGCCCACGGGTCGCCCTGTTCCCGCAGACGGGTCGGCAGGGTGAGAATAGTGAACGTATGCGGGTCGGCCTAGGCGAGGTCGCTCCACCCCAGCGGACCGGACACCGGTGCGTGCGGCAGCGGCCGTGGGCTGTAGGCGCCGGCCATGGTGCGGTCACGGTTGGCCTGGTTATCTTCGATGAAGATGCGCTCGCCGCACTTTTCCTTCCTCCAGTTTGTGGTCACCTGGGTGGGCATCCGTCGTTCTAACTCGCGCGCCGCGCCAATGACCGCGTGTCGCATGTCAAGAAATTCGCAGGTCGGGGTGATCGGCGCGAACACGTGCAGTCCGCGATTTCCGGATGTCTTCACAAACGCGGTCAGACCGGCCTCGGCCAGCAGATTCTTCAATTCGACAGCGACCGGAATGGTGTCGGAGAAGCCCGTGCCCGGCTGCGGATCCAGATCGATGCGCAGTTCGTCGGGATTGTCCGAGAGTTCGGCCCGGGACGGCCACGGGTGGAACACGATCGTGTTCATCTGCACGGCCCACACTGCGGCGGCCGGTTCGTCGATGACGAGTTGCGGATGCGTGCGCCCACTTGGGTAGATCACGGGAACGGCCCGCACATAGTCAGGCGCGCCCTTGGGCGGGTTCTTCGAGAAGAACTGCTCGCCATCAATGCCGCCGCTGAAACGTTGCAGTGACAACGGACGGCCGCCGTTGGCCCGCACGAACGCCTCGCCCACCTCCATGAGGTAGTGGGCGAGGTCGAGTTTGGTGATTCCCGGTTCGGGCCAGAGCACCCGTTTCGGGCTGGACACGCGCACATCGCGCGGACCATGCGGGCCAGCAACCATCAGAACCACTGCATCAGAGCTCATGCGCACACTTTAGCCAGATTTTTTGGCCGCGCCAGCCTTCAGCTGTCGCTTCCGGCGGCTACGGGATGTAGTTGAATTGGTCGGGGTTCGGGCCGGTGCGCTCGTCGCGGTTCAGAGCAGTGATCGCCGCAACATCTGCTTCGGTGAGAACGAAGTCGAACAGGGCGAAGTTTTCGTCGACTCGGCTGCGGGTGACCGACTTCGGGAAGACGATGTCACCCCGCTGCAGGTGCCAGCGCAGGGTGACCTGGGCAGCAGTCTTATCGAGGCGGTCGGCGATTGCCAGGATCACCGGGTCGGAAAGAACTGCTCCCTGCGCGAGCGGCGACCAGGCCTCGGTTGCAATGCCGTGCTCGGTGTTGAATGCACGCAGCGAATCCTGCGTGAGGTACGGGTGGACTTCGATCTGGTTGACGGCCGGCACGGTGTCGGTCTCGTCGAGCAGACGCTGCAGGTGCTCGCGCTGGAAGTTGCTCACGCCAATGGTGCGAACGCGGCCGGATCGCTGCATTTCCTCCATTGCCTTCCAGGTTTCGACGAAGTCTCCAACAGCCGGGAGCGGCCAGTGGATGAGAAAGAGGTCAAGGTGATCGAAGCCGAGGGCATCCAGGGTGCGATCGAAAGCGGCAAGAGCATCGACACGGTCATGGAACCCGTTGTTGAGCTTGCTCGTGACGTAGATCTCAGACCGGTCCAGCCCAGACTCTGCGACGGCCTCACCGACCTCTTTCTCGTTACCGTACATCTCTGCCGTGTCAATGTGTCGATAGCCGGCCTCAAGAGCCGCGCGGGTCGCCGCCTTCGTCGTCTCCGGGGTAATTTGGTAGGTTCCGAAACCGAGCTGCGGAATACTCGTACCGTTGTTGAGGGTGATGGTGGGAACTGCAGTCATTGGTGTTTCTCCTGGTTAGAAATGTGCGTGCGACGATACGTGAATAGATCCAGTTTTCCAGTGGCCGTCCTACAAATGTTTCCGGCCCGCAATGGAGGCTAGCCGGGAAGTCGGAGTTGTCATGGTCAACATACCTAACTGCGTGCACGTGGAGAGGAAACCACTCACCCCAGAAAGATATTCCGTGTGCACAATGACCGAGGTACGCTCTCAGCCCGCACACATCGGTCACGCTGCAGCGCGCGATGTTGTTCACACGGTAGGAATAAAGTCACGGGTCCTACCTGACGCATCAAACCTCGCGCGGCCTTGTCTTCGTGGCCTACCTCGCTGACACCTGGTCATCGGTCCAGGCCGTCATCGTCGCCGCCCGATTCGGCCGCTGGTCGGTTCTGGTCAGTTCACCCGCCTGCATGACCGCGGGGTACTGCTCACCCGTTCGGCCGTGCTCATACTCGTTTTGGTCGGCGTGTCGCTGGCCATGGCCGGTTTCGTTGCGGCACACGCCGTGCCCCTGCTGCGACCATCGAACCCGGAGCAAGCACAACGCGTCCTCGCAGGTTGCCGACCTAGCATCGAATCATGATTGAGCGAGTGAACCGTGACCCTGTACGCCCCGGCCAGGAATCCGTCTGGGACTATCCGCGCCCGCCCCGCGTCGAACATACCGGTGAACACGTCACTATTGAACTCGACGGCGTGACCATCGCCGACACGAGTGATGTCGTGCGGGTGCTCGAGACCAGCCATCCGCCGGTGTACTACCTGCCGCGTAGCGCACTCGCACCGGGTGTGCTGCAACCCGCACCGGGCCATAGCTACTGCGAATACAAGGGAATCGCCGGCTACCTCTCGGTGGGCTCGCGCGCACGGGCTGCCTGGTTCTACCCCACGCCCACCCTGGGTTACGAAACGCTGGCCGATCGCGTCGCGATCTACCCGGGGGCGATGCACCGCTGCACCGTCGACGGTGAAACGGTGCAGGCACAGGACGGCGACTATTACGGTGGTTGGATCACCACGAAGATTGTCGGGCCGTACAAGGGTGCCGAGGGCACCACTGGGTGGTAGCTGTTAGCGAAAAATCGTTACTCACGATTTCACGGGTCGAGTTACCCTCAAACCAGCTTGGCATCCGATGTACCCGACTAATGAAGGAGCTGCTGTGAACCGCGACGAGGTTGACGAACAGATACTCAATCAGTGGACCCGCAGACTCAGCCAGGCCCTCCAGATTTTGGACCTGGAGGTAGACAACCATCTCGTGCTGAACGTGGCCGCTGAAGCCGCCCACGCTGTCAGCCCCATGGCCGCCCCCATCACCACGTTCATGGTCGGCTACGCAGCCGGTCTGGCGGCCGCCAATTCGGCGATGTCCTCGCAGACGGCCATTGCCCGGGCAGCGGAAGTTGTCATCACTGTCTGTCAGCAGCCCCCGACCGAAGGTCCCGACAAAACCGGCTGGGTGAACACTGCGCAATAACGTTCACGATCAGGCCGCACGCTCCAGCCGGATGATGACGGCCTTCGACACCGGCGTGTTACTCCCGTCGGCGACGCTATCGAGGGGCACGAGCACATTCGCCTCCGGGTAGTACGCGGCAACGCAGCCGCGCGGTGTCGGGTAGGCGACGAGCCGATATCCTCGCAGCACACGGTCGACGTTGTCGCTGAACTCGCTGTGCACGTCGACCAGGTCGCCGTCGGTGAAACCGAGGGCAATCAGGTCCTTCTTGTTGATGAAGACCACGTGGCGACCTTTTTTAATGCCGCGATAGCGGTCATCGAGGCCGTAGATGGTTGTGTTGAACTGGTCGTGACTGCGCAGCGTTTGCAACACCAGCCGCCCTGCCGGTAGTTCGAGATACTCGAGGGTGTTCGTGGTCAGCATGGCCTTGCCGATTGGAGTGTTGAACGTGCGCGAGTCCCGCGGTCCGTTCGGCAACATGAATCCGCCCTCCTGTCGGATGCGTTCGTTATAGTTTTCACACCCCTCGATCACGTGGGCGATGTGGTCACGGATGCGGTCGTAGTCGGCCTCGAAACCCGCCCAATCGACCGCGACTCGGTCATCGAGGACAGAGCTTGCCAGGCGCGAAATAATCGCGACCTCCGAGAGTAGATTCGGTGCGACCGGCTTGATCTTTCCCCACGAGGGGTGCACCGCACAGACCGTGTCCTCTACGGAGACGAACTGCACCCCGCTGGCCTGCTCGTCGATTTCGGTGCGCCCCAGGGTCGGTAGTATCAGTGCCTCCTTGCCGGTTACGGCGTGCGAGCGATTCAGTTTCGTAGAGATCTGTACGCTCATTTCGGTGCGTTGCATGGCGGCTTCAGCAATGCCGGTGTCGCTCATGGCAGAGACGAAGTTGCCGCCAAGCCCCAGCCACACCTTCAGCCTTCCGTCGCGCATGGCACGCACTCCGTCGACGGAATCAACGCCGTGCTTGCGTGGCGGGTCGAAACCGAACTCGGCTTGCAGGGCGTTGAGGAAGGCCGGCGGCATCTGCTCCCAGATGCCCATTGTGCGGTCACCCTGCACGTTGCTGTGGCCGCGAATCGGTGAGGCACCGGCACCGGGTTTACCGATGTTGCCGCGCAGCAGCAGCAGGTTGATGATTTCCTTGATGGTCTCGATGCCTTTTTTCTGTTGCGTCAGCCCCATCGCCCAGGTAATGATCACCCGATCAGCGCCCAGGTAGCGTTTTGCCAATTCGTCGATTTGTGCCGCGCGCAGGCCGGTCGCGGCCAGTACCATCCGCTCATCGAGTTGGGAGAGATGCTGGCGCAGCTCGATCAGCCCGTGGCAGTGTTCGTCAAGAAAAGCCTGATCGAGGATGGTTCCTGGGGCAGCGTCCTCGGCGTCGAGCACCCGCTTCGAGACGGCCTGCAGCAATGCCATGTCGCCGCCGAGGCGAATTTGCAGAAACTGGTCTGCGATATCGGTGCCGTGGCCAATGACTCCGCGCACCCGCTGCGGGTTCTTGTAGCGGCGCAGACCAGCCTCGGGCAGCGGATTGATGGCGACGATCTGGGCGCCAGCATCTTTGGCTTCTTCGAGCGCGGTGAGCATGCGCGGATGATTGGTACCGGGGTTTTGTCCCATGATGATGATCAGATCGGATTTCGCAAAGTCGTCGTAGCTGACCGTGCTCTTGCCAATGCCGACGGTCTGGCCCATGGCCCAGCCCGTCGATTCGTGGCACATATTGGAGCAGTCCGGCAGGTTGTTGGTGCCGTAAGCGCGCGCGAACAGCTGGTAGGCGAAGGCGGCCTCGTTGGAGGCGCGACCACTGGTATAGAACGCCGCCTGGTCGGGCGAGTCAAGGCCCTTGAGCTTGGCGGCGATCACCTGAAAGGCCTCGGCCCAACTGATCGGGCGGTAGTGGTCGCTGCCGGCGGGCTTGTAGACGGGTTCGACCAAACGGCCCTGCATGCCGAGCCAGTATTCGCTCTTGTCCCGCAGGTTTGTCAGGGAATGTTCGGTCCAGAAGTTGGTCGGAATGGTGATCGGGGTGGCCTCCCAGGTGACCGCCTTGGCACCGTTCTCGCAGAACTCGAAAGTCTTTCGCTGGCCCGGGTCGGGCCAGGCGCAGCTCATGCAGTCGAAGCCGTCTTTCTGGTTCATCGCCAGCAGAGCCCGCATCCCCCGCCGGGCGCCCATCTGGGTGATCGCTGGTTTCAGGGAGTTCAGCACTCCCGGTACGCCGGCTGCCCACGCTTTCGAGTGCGTGATCTCGATATCGTCGTCGGTGACGTCGTCGATTGGGGGGTCGCTGCTCATGGGGCACCGCTCTCGTCGTCTTCTTGTCGGCCATACGGTCGTCGCTGGCGACGATACACCGACACTGGTGGCAGCATCCGTTCTCAATCGAAGAATTTGATTTATACCCCCAAGGGTATAATGTAGAGATTCTTCCCCAACGAAAGGCGCCCATTATGTGCAGAGCTGTCACCTGCAAGACCTGCCAGAAGACCACCTGGGCCGGGTGCGGCCAGCACGTCGACCAGGTAATGAAAAATGTGCCGCGCAGCCAGCGCTGCGAGGGCCACGTCAAGGAGAAATCTACTGGAGGCTTCTTCGCCCGCTTGCTCGGCCAGTAGCAGCCGCGCTCAGGCCGACGCCGATGCCGTAACCTCAACATGTTCCGGGCCCGGGGTTCAAAGACACGCCCAGTAACTCGGTCGTTTCACCCGCGATTCGATGCGCGCACCATGATTGGTGGCGTCCTGGTCAAACGCTCGACTGAACACTTACACTCAATGCACATGACTTTTCCGGAAACTGGCGGGGCCGCATCGCGCTCGCGCCGCTCGCTGCCACGACTGCTCGGCCGGCTGGCCCTCGGCGCAGTACTGCTTTTGGCTGGAATCAGCCACCTCACGTTCAACCGGGAGGCATTCCAGGCTCAGGTTCCGGCCTGGGTTCCGCTGGACGCCGACCTGGTCGTCGTACTCTCCGGAATAGCCGAAATAATACTGGGAATCGCGTTGCTAACTCTGCACCGGTGGCGGGTACCCGTCGGCTGGGTCGTCACCGCGTTCTTCGTGGCAATTTTTCCCGGCAACATCTCACAGTTCGTCACGGCAACTGACTCCTTCGGACTGAATTCAGATATGTCGCGGGGCATCCGCCTCGCCTTTCAGCCGCTGCTCGTGCTGTGGGCGCTCTGGGCTACCGATGCGTGGCGAGCCTGGCGCAGCCGGGTTGCGGTCCAGCCTCCGTCAAAGCGATAGCAGGAGTATGCCCGCCATCGATATTGTGGGTCAAATGGACCCGCTAACCTTTCGTCGCGCCACGACCGATGATGTTCCGGTCTTACTGGTCTTGGTGACAAGCGCCTATCGGGGCGACGCGAGCCGCCAGGGCTGGACCTGTGAGGCCGACCTCATCGACGGGCAGCGCCTCGACGCCGACGTACTTCGTGGAGACCTCAGTCGCGCTGACAGCCTCGTTCTTCTCGGCGAACGCGGAGGCGAGCTGGTCGGGTGCGCGCATATCGCGAAGGATGTGGGCGATACGGCCTATTTCGGTATGTTCGCCGTGCGACCGACCGGCCAGAGCCAGGGCGATGGCAAACGTATCCTGGCCGAAGCTGAACGCCTGGCTGTCTCGGAATGGGATTCAACCGTGATGACGATGACGGTCATCAATGTGCGAGACTCCCTCATCGCGTTCTATGAGCGGAGAGGCTACCAGCGAACCGGCGTGCAGAAACCCTTTCACTTCGACACACGCTTCGGAATACCCAGGCGCGACGACCTACATCTCGAGGTGCTCGAAAAAGTTCTGCAGCACGGCTAAACACCCGCCTCTTGGAGGCGCGAGCATAAGCCGGTAATTGCGCCCCGTTCGGGTTGTGACGTGTGACAGGCCGCTTTGCGCATCAGGGCGCGGTACTGATGGGGCGTGAGCGCAACCACAGGCCTGACGAGGGATGAAACGGCAGCAGGAAATGTAGGAGGAGTCCGGACAGCGCCGTGACGGTTACCGCTCCGATGGCGCCGAAATTCGTGAACTGTGCCTCAACGTTGACCCCGGCCAACGTCGTCACGGTCCATCCGAGCGCCCACAGCGTGGCCATGCCCAGGGTCCACAGCCAGCGTCGGCGCGTGCGCGGCGGTAACCCCACGGCCTGCGCGGCACCGAGCACGATCCCGGTGATCGCTCCCATCAAGGCCAACTCCGGAAGCGTCGTGCGATAGTCGACCACCGTCGAGCCCAGGAGCAGACCCAAACCCAAACCAATTCCGGTCAGCGGAACCCAGTTCAGCGGATTGAGGCGACGCCGACTGACCAGAACCTGACCGAAGCCAATGACGACCCCACAAACCGCGCCACCGATAAGGGCCGATACGGGGTTACTCACGCGCCCTCCGACGGCCGTGCCGGCGAAACCCGCGATCGGGAACGCGAGAAATCCCACGCTCCACAGCAACCAGGTTGAGAAGAAGGTGGGGTTTCGGAAACTGGGATTGCGATGGAGTCGCCGCATTGTGGTCACGTTTCTGCTCCAGTCCAAGGTACTTGGTGAGTTCAGCCCAAGCCATTGAGAATGAATCTCGGACCGGTATGCAAACATGCTACGCCCAAGCCAGTGCGGCCCGACAGCGTGCAGGGATAGCAAAACAACGAGGCACCTCATCGGCGAACGCCGCTTTGGTATACGTGCGTTTTCGCACGAAGCGCCGACCGGACTACACGGCCGACGCTTCGGCCATAAGTACCTCCGGGGATGCCAACGGGGTGATATAGGAGTAACCGGTGGCGGTGTTCTTGGTGATCGAGAGCACCAACTGCATGTGCGGTTCCAGGGCCGTGACCTTGTCGAGCGGAGCTCCGACGATGAGTTGAAAACCGAGGCCCTTCCATGCGGCGACCGCACGCCCGGCGAACTCGGCATCGGATTTCACGAAACCCTCGTCGAGAAAGACCGGGGCAAAACGCGGCCGGGTGCGGCTCTCATCGCCGAGCTGAAAGCGCAGGGCGGCGCCGACGACGAAGGCCACGAGTTCCTGCGACTCGCCACCGCTCTTGCCGCCGAGGGAGGAATAAGTACTCACCTTTACGCCTTCGCACGTCACGCGCACTGCGGTGATTTCGACATGCTGGCGCACGTCGAGCAGCAGGTCCCGCTGAGAGTTGTTCAGCCCGTCGGGCCGGCGAATCAAAGCCATGAACCGCTGCAGCCGGGTGAAGCGATCCTCGGTTTCATCATCGGTGAATTGCTCAGTCGCGCCCGAAGCAAGCACCTTGAGTTCCTTGCGGAACGCGGTCGCGTCGTCTCGGTGAAGGCGCCGCAGGGCGATCTGTAGGCGGTCCCGGCCCGCGCCGAACGGTAGTGTCGCGAGAATCTCGTTGATCGGTCGCAGCCGGTCTTCGATCTCCTCGATCGCCGAGTTGAAAGCGCCGGTGAGCGGCACGAGGTCTTGCCCGCTCCAGGCGGAGAGCCGGCGTTTCCATTCCTGCCGCCGCTCCGACAGGCCGAGGGTGCGGATCGCGTCGAGAATGTCGGTGTAACTCGCGACTGATTCAAGCGCGACGCCGATGTTCGGGTCTGGCCAGCGGCTCTGGAAGGACTCGAAGATGCCGATCATGGTCGCGCGATCACGTGCCGCGCTATCTCGGTCTTGCGTCGACTGCGCAATCAACCGCTCGCGCAGGCGTTTCAGGCCGGCGGGAAAGCCGGCGAAATCGCTCGGGTCGGTGACCAGCGCGAACTGCTCACTCAGGTGTGCGGCATGCTCGGCCGCGAGCACGAGCGCGTCGTCCTGTCTGATCTGGTCCAGTCTCCCACTGACTCTGTCTTGCGCGTCAACGATGCTGCTCTGCTCTGCGGCGAGCGTTGCGCTGGTCTGGTCGGCCGCGTGCTTCTGCTTCCCTGCGACATCGAGTTGGAGAGCCAGCCGGCCCTCTTCATCGTTCAGGGCGCGCAGAATATCGCTGCCGGCGAGCATCCGTTCTTGCTCGGATTTCTTGCCCGCAATGCGCTCAGCGGCAGCCGCAACGTCGATGGTCGACCAGTCGGTGTCGAGAATATGCTGGTGAGCGGTTTTTTTGTTGCGAAGATCAACGAGACCGTCCGCGACACCAGATGCTCGCCCAGCGGCAGCATCGGCTACCCGTCCCTGCACTGCGAGTTCCGACGCAATGTCGTCTAGCCTGGCGCGGCTGGAGAATCCGATGATCGATTTCTGACCCGCGTTCACGCCGTGGGCGCCTCGGGAACCATTGCGCGTCTGCCCGCTCGAAGTCACCCGTGCGCCTGCGCCCCCCAGCTCGGACGGGCTGGCCACGCACAGGGCGTCGAGGTTGGTGCTCCGAAGTCGCGCCTGTACCCAGCTGCTGAACGGCGAGTCCTTGACGTCGAGCTTGCCCGACACGTAGCGGGCGTCGCCGTCGGCCACGACGTGCGGCTTTAGCGCGACACCCGCAAAGTGGATGCGCAGCGGCAGCTGCAGTGGGTCGATCGCCGCGCTGAGCTGGGCGAGCCGGGTCTCATCGACGAGCAAAACCCTGACGACCGAGGCGAGGATTACCTCGGCGGCCTGCCGCCACTGCTCTTCACCGGCGGCGAGATCGATCAGTTCGGCGACGAACGGCAGCTCATCGACCGGAATGCCCGCAGCTTCGGCAATCAGCAGGCGGGCCTGGTGCAACTGCTGGGGTACGAGGCTCTCGCGTCCGGTCAGAAAGGCACGTTCCTGCTTGAGTAAGCGGATGCCCTCCTCCACCGGGTACGACTCGCGTTGTAGCGCAGTGCGGGTCGCCTCCAGGGTAGCCTCGGCGGCGGCGAACCCGGCGGCGAATTCCTCGGCGGCGCGCTGGGCGGCCGCAAAGGAAGCGAGCGAGTCGACCTGCAGGGCGAGATTCTGCACCCGATGGTCGAAGCCTGCGCGCTCCCGAGCCACGTCATCGTGCTGGTTGCGCAGCTGGGCGAGTTCGTTTTGCAGGCGTTCGAGCACGTCGCCGCCATTGTTACGCTGCTGCTGTTGCAACTCGGCCACCCGGTTTTTCAGAGTGGTTTCACCGTCACTCGCCCAGCTCAGGGCCACCTGGTTGTCCCGGCGAGCGACCCGGTTGGTGTCGGCAGCGGTCTCGAGCAAGGCTTGCTCGGTCTGCAACTGCCACAGCACGAACGGGGTATCACCGGCCCGGTGCACGCCGAAGGTGTCGACCAGGTCAGCCTTGGCGGTCGACACTTCATAGGCACTGTGCAGATCGGGCAGGCGTTCGAGCACCTGCGCCTTCTGCGCCTCGGTTACCATGGCGCCGTAGGAGCGCTCGAGATCTTCGAAGTGGTCGACGGCCTTGTCGGCGGCCGAAAAGGTCGCTGGCTCTTCCAGCACCATCGACTTGTACAATCCGTCGACCGTTTTCACCTGCTGGCCCGCCTGAATGCGGGCGAGCAGGCGCAGCGCCTTGCTGCCCTCACCGTTGGCGCCGATGCCGAGCCGCGTGTACAGCGTCTGGGCGAAAGCCGCGTAGGTATCGAAGACGTCGAGGCCGTCGAAGTGGGCCTTCAGGGCGCGCCTGTCGAACCGATTCTCGGCGATGGCGGCGAGGTCGCGCAGGTCAAGGCATCCATCTGTCGTGGCCATTTTCATGGTGACGTCGGCGAATTTGTTGGCGCCGCGCGGCACGAAATAGGCCCGCAGCACGGTGAAGCGGCGTTGGTTGTCGTCGACGAAGGTCATGGCGATAGCGCCCCAGGTAGCGGCCTTTGCGCCACGCAGCACCTGGTCGGTCAGCTCGTCGGTGCCGGCTTCGCGGTTGGCGTCGGTCTTACCGCGCAGGTAGGTCATCAGATTGCGCTGGTCGACGCTGCGCGCCCGGCCGGAGCCGGCGTCATTCGAAGCGCCGTTGAACGGGGTGTCCGAGGGCATCATGAGGGCGAGATAGGCGTCGAGCATGCTGCTCTTGCCGGTGCCGGAGGCCCCGGAAACGAGCGTGGCCGAGGCATTGAAGTCGATCTCGTGGTGGCCATGAAAGCCACCCCAGTTGACCAGTTGCATCGATTCGGCGCGCCACTGGGTGGTGCCCTCGGTGGCGCCATCGATGTAGAACAGCGGGGAATCGTTCATACCAAAGGCTCCATCAGCGGTTCGTTATTTTCGGTGCGCAACCACTCCAGCAACTCGCGCAGGCGCTCCACCGGCAGCAGTACTTCGATCACGGCGGAGATGCGAAAGCGGTCGGGGTCGCTGGTCTTCAGCAACACCCGCGCCTTGGCGAGGCTGTCGACGGCGGCCGTCGCCTTGCGCGCGTCGCCGGACAGGTCGGTCGCGTGCTCCGGCCGAAAATGGGCAACGTTGTCGACCAGGTTGTCGCGGTCGACCAGAACAATTTCGAGGCCGTTGGCGCGTTCGCTGCGAAAGCGCTGGCGAAGCAGCACGAGCAGAATGGTTTCTTCGCGGCTGTAGGCAACGTCGTGCAGCAGGGTAGGAAAGCGTTCGCCGCCCTCCGCGAGGGCCTGCCGCTTGAAGGCGATCTCGTAGTGCAGGTCAACGTGCAGGTCGAGAAAGACGTCGTTGAGCCGCGATTTAAGCAGGCTCTGCGATTCCAGCAGGGTCTGCCACTCAGCCGGCTGCAGCGCCGACGAAATATAGCGGTGCTTGAGCAGCAGCACCAGCGTGCGGCGCTGCTCCACGCTCAGGCCGCCCTCATCCCCCTCGAACAGCGAGAGGCTGGCCGGGTCGCTGTCGATGCCGGTGTCGGCCAGGTCGTCAATCATTCTCAGAACCCAAATTCTGGGCGGCCAAAGCCGCCGTGTCGTCGTCGGTCAAAATGAGGCGCGGCACCTCGAAGAAACGCACTGAGCCATCCGGTCGCACCGTTTCAAAGCGCTCCAGACCCGCCGCTCCCGGACTGAGCTGGGCGGCGAGCTGCAGCAGGCCGAGAATCTCGACCGGCCGACGCAGACTCGCGTCGAGTCCGTTAAAAGCGCTGCCCACGGACGCCGCCTCCCCCGTTGCGAAAGCGGCCACGAGGGCGTCGCGCAGTTCTTCGAGCAGCGGCCCACCTTGCTGGCGCAGGGCATCGAGGCTCGGCGCCGCGGGCGCGGCGTCGGACACATCGACCAATGCGGGCGGTGCGCGGTGGGCGACCGGATCGTAGAATCGTTCGTGCAGATGTTCCACGTCGAGGGTGCCCGGCATGAGTTCAGCCGTGACGGCGGAACGGGACCCGGCGGTCTGCATCCAGGTCGCGAGCTCCCGGTTCACGTCGCGCAGCACACGTTCAAGCTCGCGGTCTTTCACGACGTCGTGGTTGACGATGTGTTCGCGCAAAGTGGTAGTGAGCCCCTTGCGCTGGGTCAGCACGTCGTCGATGCCCTTGCGAATGAGGGTGACCGTGCTCATGAAGCTGCGGCGTTCGGTGCGACTGAGTTCGAGGGCGAACGGATGCAGCAGAATCGTCTCGAGATCAGCTTTCAGCCCCTGCAGCAGAGCGTCGTTGCGCAGCAGGGTGAACGCGCCCTCGAAGGCGCGACCCTCCGCGGTCGACGACATGAGGGTATCCGTTTTGGCGAGGTAGTCGTCGAGGACTTCGCTGATCGGGCGGTCCTCGCCGCGAAAGTCGTTGACGATCTGGCGGTGCATGGCCGCGACGGACTCTTCGACCCGTTTAAAGTCGCTCGGCAGCTGCTGAATGAGGTTGATGAGGTTGGCGTAGCCCTCGTGCATCTGCTCGTTAGAGGCCGGCGCAATGTCGCCGCCGTCGGAGAGCCGGTCACGTTCGCTGGTCAACTCGTGGATCTGCTGGTCGAGGCGGCGCACCCGCTCCTCGCGGTCTGGGTTGGCTTCGGTGGCGCGATGACGCACCGTGTCGACGATCGTGGTGAGGCGGGATTCGCTGATTAGCGCCCGATCTCGGGCGAGACCGTCGACGAGCAGCAGGGCTTCGAGGGCGTGGCTGGTGAGCGAGTAGTGCTCCTCCGGTCCCTGCCCCGCGTCGCTGATCTCGCGGTAGAGCCAGAGGTCGTTCATCCACTGCACGCAGAGAGCGCGACCCGTTTTCTCTGGCGCATTCAGGCCAATGCTGCGGAGGTCGGCGAGGTAGGCATCCACCTGGGTGTGCAGCGCCTCGCAGGAAACACTGCGGCGGTCACGACTGAACGAGCTCTTGAACACCGCGAGCACGAAGGGTGCCCACTTGCGGTCGAGCAGCCGCAGCGTGGGTTTGTCGAAGGCTTCGCGTACCCGCGCCAATTCGCCTGCAATGTTACTCACTAGCTCGTTCCCTTCCGGATTTCCACTTTAACCGACGCGGCCGGGTGCTCCTGACCTAATCAGCCGAGCAGGCGCGGCCGCTTCCAGTCGGCGCCCTGCACGTGCTGGTCGAGAAAAGCGAACACGGTCTCGTACCAGACCACCGCGTGCTGGGGCCCCAGCACCCAGTGGTTCTCGTCGGGAAAGAAGAGGAATTTGTGCTGGGTACTTCCATTAGCAGTCGCATGGTGCTCGGCGAGTTCCGACCACAGTCGCAGGCTTTCGCCGATCGGCACCCGGTAGTCGTGGTCTCCGTGAATTACGAGCATTGGTGTGACGATGTCACGCACCGCCCGGTGCGGCGAATTGTCGATCATGCCCTGCGCCGAGAAAATGCTTTGCCAGTACTGCGAGTCGTCGGTGGTTCCGTTGAACTGATCGAGCGACCACAAACTCGCGTGGCTGACGATGGCGCGGAATCTGTCGGTGTGGCCGGCGACCCAGTTCGCCATGTAGCCGCCGAAGGATCCGCCCATTGCCGCTGTGAGTGTTTCGTCAATCTCAGGGAGCTTTTCGGCGGCATCAACGATCGCAAGGAGGTCGGTATAGGGCTTGGCGCCCCAAGCGTTCCAGCCGCGCGCGATGAAGTCGAGGCCATATCCGGTCGACAGCGCAGGGTCGGGCAGTAGCACCGCATAGCCCCGGGCCACGGCGAGCAGCGGGCTCCACCGCCAGCTCCAGGCGTTCCAGCTATTCAGCGGGCCACCGTGAATCCACAGCAACAGCGGGGCCGGATGCTCCTGCGCGGCTCCCGCAGGCAGCAGCAGCCAGGCGCGCACCCGCGCTCCATCCTCGGCTCGGGTCTCGACCTCGGTGATCGTGCCGGGGACATCGGGCAGCGGGGCGGGTGTGGCCAGCATCGTGACGGTGCCGGATCGGCCGATGAGAACGGGATGCGCTGGCGCGATCCAGGACGAGCGCAACGCCACGAGGTCGCCGGTCTGGGCGTCAACGCAGACGTTGGTGTAGCTGAAGTCGTCAGTGGTGAGCTGCTCGGGCGCGCCGCCGTCGAGCGGCACACGAAAGATCGGACCCCGCCCGTCATGGTCGGCGGTGACGATGAGCGCAGTCGTGACGCCAGCGTGCGGTCCGACGGCGTGCGGCGCGTCGAAAATCAGGCTGGTCGGCCAGCGGTCCCAGTCGGCGGCGAGGCGACGCGGGTGGCCGCCATCGAGGTCGGCGACCCAGAGTTCCTGGTCGGCTGGGCCCACTGGGGTGCTCATAGCGGAGCGGACGAAGGCGATCTGTCGGCCGTCGAGGCTCACGTTCGGCGACTCAAAGTCGACCTTGGGCTCGTCGAACAGTACGGTCTGGGCGCCGGTGGCGACGTCGAGCGACACCAGCACGTAGCGGCCGGACCGTTGCTCGGCGACCCGCAGGGCCACGATGAGCGTGGATCCATCGGGGGTCAGGGCCTGGCCGGCGGTATCCATGGTGCGGCCGGGGCTGGGCGTGAGGTCTCGGGGACGAGGGAGGTCGGCGGGGTAGGGAGCGGGGGCATCCGCTTCGGTGCTACTGACGGGGCCCGTGATTGTGTCGTGCAGGTCGGCGAGGTCGAGCGCGAGCAGGTGCGGTTCGGCGGGCCCAAGGTCGTGGTCCCAGAACCGCACCGGGTAGCTTTCGTGCAGAATGGCCACGACCTTCTTCTCGGTGCGCTCCTTACGGGCGAGGGCATCCGCTTCAAGGTCAGCGGCGCTCGGCAGCAGGTCGGCGGCGATCACGAGCGAGGTCGCGACGGTGGTCACCGCAGCGATGCCGGACACTCCCCCGGCTAGGCGAGTGATCGCACGGGCTTCACCGCCACAGGCTGGCAGTAGCCAGAGCTGGGCGGCCTCGGCGTCTTTGTCGAGTTTGTCGGGTTTGTCAGCGGCGGCATCGGCGCGGGCGGACACGAACAGGATGTCGCCACTGGCCGTGAACGCGGCCCCGGATTCGCCCTTCACCGACCGGGTCAGGCGGGTCGGAATGCCGGTGCCATCGGCGGACACCGACCAGAGTGCCCGCTCGTAGCTCGTTTGGTCGCGGGTGAGGGTGGCGACGGTCAGCACCACCCTCTGGCCGTCGGGCGAGAGGGCGAGACTCTCCACGCGGGGCAGCGCCACGTAATCGTCGAGGCTGGAAAAGGGCGTGGGGTGAGACTCCAATGTCATAGCTCCACGCTAGCCGACCCGGCCGAACGGCCAGCGGCACGAGCGTTCCTCGTGGCTAATTCAGGAGATTCGTCGGGTGCGCGACTGGGCGTCGCACCGCGCCGCGGGTCGGAACCGTCGCAGCTACGGCATTTCCTGATTAAGCCACGGCCGCGCGCGTCTGGGCGACAGGGTACACAACTGCGGAGATCTCACCCGCAGGAAGCAAGAACGAGGCGATCCGCCCTCTTCCTGGCCGATTCTCCACGGTTGCGCACGTCCACCGAACGTCAGCCGAGCGCAGCACCGAGCGGAGCTTCCCCGACCAGGTACAGCCGCTGCGTAGCGCGGGTCATCGCGACATAGAGTGCCCCCGCGCCACGCTCCGAGGCCGCAAGAATCGCCGCCGGGTCGACGACGATGACCGCGTCGAACTCCAGCCCCTTGGCGTCCCGCGGAGTGAGCAGCGCAATCTCCCGGCTCAGGCCGAGCGCACCGACGCCGAGCAGGTCGCCGAATTCTGTGCGCAGAGTTGTTTCCAGGGCGTCGAGATCGGCGTCGACGACGATCACGGCGAGGGTGCCGCCGGCGCCCAGCGCCCGGTCACGGCGCACCGCCACCGCGGCATCCGTTACCGTCGCGACCGGCCACTCGCTCGACCGCACGGTGCGCGAAGGCGTGATCGGCAGATGGTGCGAGATCGCGACGGTTTCGGCTGCGGTGGCGATCTGGCTCGGCGTGCGATAGTTCACGGTCAACTCTTCGAGCCGCCAGCGGTCGGCCTCGGGTGAGCCGTCGAGTACCGGCTGCAACGCCTCCTTCCAGCTAGCGGATGCCGCAGCGCTGGCCGCCTGCGCGATGTCGCCGACGATCGTGAACGACCGACGCGGACCACGCCGCAACACCAGCCGCCACTGCATCGGGGAGAGTTCCTGCGCTTCGTCAATGACGACGTGGCCGTAGGTCCAGCTGCGGTCTCGTGCGGCTCGCTCACTGGTCGTGACCCATTCGTCGAGTTCGGCGCTACGAGCGGCGAGGTCCTTGGCGTTGATCAGGCCTTTCACTTGCATGTTCTCGATCGCGATTTCGGCGTTCTCCACGTCACGCTTGTGCTGTTCCTTGAGCGCGCGCTTCTTCGCCTGGTCGACGGCGTTGTATTCACCGAGCAGCTCGGCCGCCTCGTCAAGCAGCGGAATGTCGGCGATCGTGAACTCGGCGTCGCGCGGGCGCGCCAATAGTTTGCGCTGGGCGAAACGCCAGCGCGGGGTCAGTTCCTCCAGCCACTGTGGCCGGGCGTAGAGGTCTTGCAGCAGTTTTTGCGGCGTCAGCGGCAGCCAGGCAGTGTTCAGCGCAACTCGCACATCGTCGGCCAGACGCAGGTCTTCGCGCAGCATAGGCAGGTCGGTGTCGTCCATCGACCGACCCTGCTGCTGCAGCTGCTCGAGCCACACCCGGGACAACGCGTTGATGGCCATCTTCACGAATGTGACCCTGGCCTCGTTGTAGGTCTTGCCGGTGCCTCGAGCGCGCGCGATCGCCTGGGAGACCAGCTCCGGCTGCAACACGATGCGATCGCCGTTAGCGACGATCACCTGCGCGGCGGCAGGCATTCGCTGCCGGGAATGCACTGCCCGTGCCAGGAGATCGGCCATGAACGACTGGCCCTTCAGAGCCGCGACGGCCGGGGCATCCTCTATTGTCGCTTCGACGCCGGGAAACAGCTGCCCGACCGACGCCAACACGACGCCGGTCTCACCGAGCGACGGCAGTACGGCCTCGATATACTGCAGAAACGAGCGTGACGGACCAATGATGAGCACGCCGCTGTCACGCAGTCGATCCCGGTGCGTGTACAGCAGGTAGGCGGCGCGGTGCAGAGCGACGGCGGTTTTGCCTGTACCTGGGCCGCCCTGCACGACGAGAATGCCGGCCAGCTCAGAGCGGATGATGCGGTCCTGTTCCGCTTGGATGGTCGAGACGATGTCGGACATGTGCCCGGTGCGCTGCGCCGTGAGTGCCGCGAGCAGCGCGCCCTCACCCTGGTGCGTGATGGCCGAAGGGTCAGAGAGCAGGGTGGCGTCGAGGATCTCATCCTCGATACGGATGATGCTGCGCCCCTTGGACAGCAAATGACGGCGAGCCCGCGCGCCGAGCGGCGTGGCTGCGGTGGCCTGGTAGAAAGCGCTCGCCTGTGGCACCCGCCAGTCCAGCAATAGGGGTTTGTGGTCGGTATCACGCAGTCCGACCCGCCCGATGTAGCGATAGACGGAGTCGCCCGACTCGTCCGGCATGGTTTCGAGCCGGCCGAAGGCGAGCCGATCGTCGACCTCGCGCAATTGCACGATGCGGTCCTCATACAGACGGGCAAAAGTATCGCGTTCGCTGCGGGACTGGTGGTTGCCGCCCACGTCGAGGCGGCGCACCTCGATCAGCTGATGTTCGGCCTCTTCCGCCAGTGCATCCAACCGCTCATACAGCGACTGGACATAGTTCTGTTCCCGAACAAGCTCCTGGTCGATCACGCACGCACCCCTTAAACCGAAGCCTCTAGTTTAGTCGCGGTCGGTGTGGTCCTGGCTGTGCGTCTCAAGCCGCTCGAAAAGACCTGCCGGGCACGCTTCGTTCCGGTGAGATCTTGATCGGTGATCGTCATTTTGGTGGTATTGCTGAGAGTGACCAGGACACCCTTTTGAGCTCGAAATCCTGGTCGTTGATGGATACGCACGCATAGCCGAGAGAGGCATTCCGGTCAGGCTGTTGGACGATACAGTTACATTCCCGCTCCGCGGTGCTCTTTGTCACAGACGGTGATAAAGCTCCACGGCTGCCGATTTCTGGCTGGCCAGTCCACCGGGAAACCTCAATAAATTGTGTGAGCACTAGGATTACCGCGCCGTGTGGCCGTGCGATTGGATCACCTGAAACCGTTCCAGCACCACGAGCGTGTCGTCGTCGACCGTGAAGGTCGGGTCCTTGAGGCCCGCCCGCAACTCCGTGCTGTGCCAGAAGGCCTCGTGAACGGTGCGCCAGGCGGCGACGGAGACGAATCCTTCGCCCTCATCGCGCGCATGCGCGACTCCGACGTTGGCAAGTCGAGTGATCTCGACAGCAATCGTCTGGATGATAGCCACCGCTGAATTGTGGGAATCCACGACCGTCTGCCTGGCCCCGATGACCGGCAGCGGTTCGTTCTCTCTCGAGTACTCCAGCAGCGTCGAGCTTGTGGAGGTCTTCGTGCCGTCCAAGATTGCGGCGATGAGCCGGTCCCTCAGGGGACCCGCAAAAGCGAACTCCGCGCTCGGAACGGCGCAGTGAGTGGTCATAGGGCGATCCTATTTGATGGAGATCACAAGTGAACCGCAAGATGTTCCTCGCGCGAAACTGCCTCTTCGGTGCGGAAGAATCCGTGACCAACCGTCCCAGGCTCAACGTCCCAGTGGTGGGGTGCCCTCGCTGAATGCCGTGTCGAACGCCCGGGTGCGTTTGGTTGAGCTGCTGGTGTTCAGGGTGATCGTGTCGGTGCTCGGCTACGTCACTTCCCATCAGTGTTCGGTAGAAGCTCGGTAGGCTCAGAAAGCCGATGGGGCTACCGAGACCGTCGAGAGTGAATCGGAGCTGACAATTGGTAGTCATCGCGCATTTGTCTGACCCGCACCTCGATGGTAGCCCCGAGGCCCTCAGTCGATTGACGCAGGTTGCCGATCATCTGAGAGGGCTCGCTGTTCGGCCCGACGTTGTCATCGTGAGCGGCGACCTGACTCAGAGCGCGGGCAGCCTTCCTCCTGCCGATGAGACGGTGTTGGCCGCTCAAAACCTCGAGTCCCTGCTGGCTGCGCTGTCAATGCGCGTTCCGGTGTTTTGCTGCCCGGGCAACACGGACGACCGTGTGGCATTTGCGTCCCGTTTTGGACTATCTCCGCCGATTCCGGGGTCGATGCACCAAGTCCATCGGCTTGGGCAGCTCGTCATTATCTTGCTGGATGTCACCGTGCCCGGCCACGGGTATGGCCAGGTGACCGATTCGATCCTTGCGTGGTTGGCGCGCCAACTTGATGCCTTGAGTGGAGACGAACGGGCTGTGCTCGTGATGCATCAACCACCCACGCCGCTCTATCACGCGGCCGTCGATGGCTTGTTCCTGCACAATAGCGGGGCGCTCGAGGCCATCATCACCCGGCATGAGCAAATCGTTGCCGTGCTGTGTGGGCACACCCATGCGGCGCTCGCTACGACGTTCGCCGGTAAGCCGCTCGTGATCGCCCCCGGAATTCGGTCGGCGGGCGTCCTGTTGCAAGAGATACGTGAGCCCGGCTCCCCGTTGACTACCGACGACGTTCCGCCTGGCTATGCGATGCACGTCCTTCAGGAAAATCACTTCTCGAGCCAGTTCCGGACCCTCGCACAGCGCTCACGATAAGTCCGTCCCGCAAGACGTTCGGCGTACGGCGTACGGCGTACGGGCAGAACTTTATCCAGCTTTCACGAACTACATGCCAACGTATTTCCCCGTTACTCTGAGCCCATGACGACCACAGCGGATGATCAGGCTAAAGCGCGAGCTTTATGGCGCTGGACGGTGACAGCTGCCATGATCGCCGCCGTCTCAATTTTGTTGATCTGGGTCGCCCAATCGCTCCCCAGTATTTGCCCGGCAATTTACCCCGCGCCACCAAGCTGCGCTCCTGATGCACGCTCGGGTCCCGCACTTCTTGGCAGCGCCTCCCTCGTTGCCCTGTTTGTAGCGCTGTGGGTCGCCGGCGCGGTACTTCGACCTAAACGCCGCGATAAAGCATTACGAATCCTTATGATCGTGCTTGTCGTGGCTGCCGTCGTCGCGCCTTTATGGACACTCACCAGTTCCGGGTTCACGCTCGGTTAGCGTTGCACCTGCGGTATTCGCTCGTTGCTTTCATTTGGATACGCTGAAAAGTATGTCAACGGCTCACAACACCTCATCGCGACACAGGATATTGATCTTCGGGATTGTCCACAGCGTGGTCAGCAAGGATTTGACCAAGTCGAATGGTGGGGACCCCGAAACAACGCGGACTGTGATCAGAACATCGCAGCGTTAGTGGGCGAGTGGCACAGGCTTTCGCGACCGGTCGGCTTCGTGCAGCATAATTCCTCGAATCCGCTCTCCCCGCTACACCCCAGCAGCCCCGGCAATGCGTTGAAAAGCTACATATCCGGCACTCCGGATCTATTGGTTCAGAAAACGCTCAACTTAAGTTTTCACGGCACACTCGATCTTGACTCCTGGCTTCGAGAAAACGCTACCTCGACCATTGTGATCTGCGGCATCACCACCAATCACTGCTGCGAAAAGACAGTACGCATTGGCGAAAACCTGGGATACACCGTCTACTTTGCTGTAGATGCGGCGCACACATTTGACAGGACAGACCTCGAAGGTGGAATGATCAGCGCGGCGGAACTTTCCCGAATTGAGCACGTGGTCGTTGTCGTCGCTGCGCTCGTAGCCCCTGCAGGCGACGATGTGGACGGTTTCTGCATCGCGTGCCGTCCACAGGTGCACGGAGGGGGAATCGAGCCCGCTGAGAGTGAGGTCAGCGATGCGAAGAAAGTCGGTCACTTCCTGCAAATCTGGGGTAGTCGTCGGGGTCAGCTGGAGCAGGACTCCACGATATCGGTCGAGGAGATGGGCGCAGGCATCACTTCCCACTGGGGCCTCGCGCCTCCACCAATAGTCTTCGCAGGGCTATATGCCGGGGTTAACGATCCGTTCCATCCAGGTATCGGGACTGTCTAAAGCGGTGAATCCTAGATTGGAATACAAGCCGTGTGCATCGTTGGTTGAGAGCGCTATGCGCCTCAGTCCCAGGGGCTCACACTCCTCTAGAATTCCCGCGATGAGGGCTTTGCCAATACCTTGTCCGCGAACTGCGGGGTCTACGAAGACATCGCAAAGCCAGGCAAACGTAACGCCGTCGGTGATGACGCGCGCGTAGGCAACCTGCCTGCTGGTATCGGTGTCGTACACGCCGAAGTTGTGCGAGCCGTCAATCGCTGCGTCCTGCCGTGAGCGTGATCGCCCAGGCGCCCAGTAAGACTGCTCACTGATCCAACGATGTACTTGGTCACGGTCTATCTCGGCAACATCTGAGGAGAACCGATAATTAGGATTCATCATCCCATCTAATCGTGTTAAAACGGACCCTGCTGCGGGACGTGACCGAGCTGCGCCAACCGCCAGTCCAACCAACACGGAAGTTGAACGCGCCACGCCCAGGTCTTTCAAAGGGTTCCTGTTGGGTCATGTAGTGCTGCGCGGACCTGTCGCCTTCAGGGAGTTGCCGAGGCACCCACATCTGCGGCGACCTGCTTAGCCTCGGATGTACTCCCGAACACAAGTGTCAGCTCAACGGAGGTCGGCGTGTCCACGCCCAGCGACTTCGCTAATTCGTACGTGGTGACTCCCGCCCTGTCGCACGCACTGGCCGGGCCGTCCGAGCTCAGGGCTGGCGCGCTGCATGCACTGTCCACCGAGGACACCACCAGACGCAGCTGCAACGACTTCCCCGGCAAAGCGGCGGCACCCATAACAGCTGTCGCACGATCTGCTGGGGTCGTGACCCGTGGGGTAGTGTCGTCATTTATCCGCGCCACTGACGCTGTCGGTGTGTCGACACGGTCACTTTTGTCGTCGCGCCTGCACTCGTTCGATCGCCTTGCCCAGTTCGACGAACAGGAATATCGCAGCAGACAGGCCCAGGGTGTACCCCCACTCGCGTACCCCGATTGGCGCGGAGCGGAACCAGAGGTTCATGAAGGGGGTATATACGAACACGAGTTGCAGTACGAGAAGCGTGCCAGTCGAGATCCAGATCGCTGGGTTACCGCCCAACACGGCAAACTTCAGACTTGACGCACGCAAAAACCGCGAGTTGAAAAGAAAAGCGACCTGGCTAAGAGTCAGCATGGTCACCGCGGTGGTTTGCGCTTGCGCAAGAAGGGACCCAACAGCAAGCTCCAGGAAGAAAACTGCGATAGTGGCACCACTGATTAGCAAAGCCACCCAGAGGATGCGGCCCAGGTAGGCCTGGCCAATGAGGGATCCGCCTGGTTTGCGGGGCTGACGTAGCATTATGCCGGGCTCGGCGGGTTCATAAGCGAGGGCGAGCGAGAGGATGATGGCAGTGATCAAGTTGACCCAGAGAATTTGCGCTGGCTGAAGAGGCAAGGTAAATCCGAAGAGCACGGCGACGAGAATGACCAATGATTGTGCGGCTGTGGTGGGCAACAAAAAAACGATTGACTTCTGCAGGTTGTCACGGATGCGGCGTCCTTCTTCAATGGCCCGCTCGATGGTAGCGAAGTTGTCGTCGGCGAGAACAATGTCAGCGACCTCTTTAGTCGCCTCCGTTCCTTTGATCCCCATTGCGACCCCGACGTCGGAACGGGTGAGCGCGGGGGCATCGTTCACGCCGTCGCCCGTCATCGCGACGACTTCCTTATGGGCTTGTAAAGCCTTGACGATGCGCAGCTTGTGTTCGGGACTAGTGCGGGCGAACACGTCGACCTCGCGCACGATCCGAATGAGCTGGTCCTGGCTCATCGCTTCCAGTTCGGCGCCGGTAATCACCCGCGCGTTCGCGTCGTGGGTGATGCCCATCTCACGGCTGATTGCTCGCGCAGTGCCCGCATGGTCGCCAGTGATCATCTTTACTCGAATACCAGCAGCATGCATGGTAGCGATCGCATTGATCGCCTCCGGTCGGGGCGGGTCGACGATGCCAACCAGACCAAGAAACAGCAGCCCGTTGCCAATATCTTCGATGTGGAGATCGACCATCGTGTCGGCTGCGGCGCCGCGTGCAGCGGCAAGCACGCGCAGGCCTTGCGCACTGAGATCGTCCACACACTTTTCCCAATACACCGCATCGATCGGCTCTGGTCTTCTGTCGATGCCGATCTGCAGGCTACTTGCCTTGAGTACTTCACCAGGCGCTCCCTTGAGAAGAATCTGCATTTTCCCGTCGGGGTCTTTATCGAGCATGGCCATAAATTTGTTGTCGGACTCAAACGGTATGACCACGATCCGCTTCCAGCTGGCGCCCTCAAAGCTGGTTTTGAGGGCGAGAATTCGCAACGCGCCCTCGGTCGGTTCACCGACGACACGCCAGTGGCCGCCCTCTTCGGTAACGCGGGCATCGTTGCAAAGAGCCATGACCGTGACGAGCTCAGCCAGGTCGGGGCGGGTATCGAGTGTGGCGAGTTCGTCATCGACGCTGACCGTGCCAATGGGCCCGTAACCGATGCCGGTGACGTGGTATCGAGCGGCTCAGGTGACGGCGCTTCGCACCGTCATTTCGTTGCGAGTGAGCCTGCCGGTCTTATCGGAGCAGACGGTGGTAACCGAGCCGAGCGGCTCGACCGCGGTGAGTTTGCGCACGATGGCTCGACGTTTGGCCATCTGCTGTACGCCAAGGGCCAAGGTGATAGTGACAAGAGCCGGCAGGCCCTCGGGAATAGCCGCGACCACGAACCCGATAGCTGCCGACAGCAGATCATTGGCATTCTGATCGTGCAAAAGACGCCCGATCACGAGCATGACACCAGCTACGCCCAGAATGAGCAACGTTACCTTCTTTCCGAACGAGTCCAACTGCCGTGTGAGCGGCGTAGCCAGGCTCTGCACCCCCGTGAGCATGGACTGGATTCGGCCGATCTCCGTGTCAATACCGGTGCCGGTGACGACGCCGACGCCGACGCCACGACCGGTGGTAACGATTGTGCCCGAGTAGAGCATGCTGTGCCGTTCACCAAGTCCCGAATCAGCCAGGACTGGGGTGGTCTTCTTTGAAGTAGGAACCGACTCGCCCGTGAGCGCAGACTCCTCCACGCGCAGTGTGGTTGCCTCGATCAATCGCACATCGGCCGGCACCTTGTCTCCGGATTAAACTCGCACAATATCGCCGGGCACGAGCGCTTCCGCATCGACGTCAACCCACACAGCGTCGCGGCGAACATACGCGTGCAAGGACAGCATCCGGCGGATACCGTCCAGCGCCTTCTCAACTCGGCCTTCCTGCAAGAAACCAATCACCGCATTAATCACGGCTACGGCGAAAATCACTGCGGCATCGATCCAATCGCCAAAAATCGACTTCAGCACGGCAGCGGCCAACAACACGTAAATGAGCACGTCGTTGAAGTGAGACAAAAACCGCACCACCGGGTTCTTCGTCAGCGGGGCAGCCAGCAAGTTAGGACCATAAACCGCCAGCCGTTGCTCTGCAGCGCTAACGTTCAAGCCCTCCGGCTTCGATTCAAGCTCCGCAAGCACTTCCTCCACCAGACGCGCATAGGGATCGTGCGCTCGGAAGGGCGCCTCCGTCTGGGAAGTAATGCTCATGAAAGCACAGTCTCGTAAGGGCCACACGTCGAAACCCGGGTAATTGATGCATGAACTCGATATGTCAACCCGGCCGCTTCTGCAGAGTCATTATTTATTCTGCTCGGCGTTCGCGATGAGCAGAGGCATATCGGCTGGGTGCGGCACGACCACGACCGGGCACGGCATACTGATCAGCAGGTCGTGAGCAACCGAGCCGAGTAACAGCCCAGCCATCATCCCCCGTTCGGGGGTGCCTACCACGACCATTTCAGCGTTCTCCGCCGCGTCGGTGATTACCAAAGCAGCAGATCCGTGTTCGAGGGTGTCTCGAACAACCACGGCCGCATGCTCGGCGCGGACCCGTTCGACCATTCCTGCCAGAACTTCAGCGTGTGCCATACGTATCTCGTTATACGGACTAGCCCCAGCGTCCAACCATCTGAGAGCGAGCAAGGTGGGGATACGCCACGCATGTACGACCGACAGTTCACGGCCGAGCCGCTCGGCTTCCCGAGCGGCGAAGTCCACCGCAAGGTAAGAGGTTTCGTCGTCATCCACGCCGACGACGACGGAACCGTTACGAGGCGTCCAGTCTGTGGGCACGATAACGAGGGGGCAACTCACCCCCGCTGCGATCTGGTGGCGCAATGTTCCATAGAGAGAGCCCGTGGCCTCACGCGTACCGATAACGAGCAGATCGGCATTAGCGGCAGAATTCAGCAACTCCTGGAGCGGTGCGCCTCGTCGTACCGACGTCATCACCTGCACAGCAGGCGCGTTGCGTCTCAATCGACTTGCGGCGTCCATTAACATCTGCTCGTAAGCAGGAATGACCCTGTCCTTCGTAATCGTCATCGGCAACCTTGCCAGATCGATGACAGTAATCAGTTCCAGAGATACCTGAATGGTGCGGGCACGCTCAATCACCCAGTCGAGCGCAGCGCGGCTTCCCGTACCGCCGTTTAGTGCGAGAACAATTGTCTCGGCCATACCGTTTCCTCTCCTCGATCTTATGGAGAATTAGTCTTATGGAGAATTAGTGCCCGAATAGGCCTCCAGTGTAACGGACACTGCTCGCCAGAACTGAGGCTGGTCCGGACGGGCGCCCCTGAACTGGTGCTACAAACGTCGCTCCTTTTTCCCTCGACTATGCAAGGCTGTGAATATGCGCAATGTGATTCTGGTTGGCGTTGATGGCTCGTCGAACAGCGATAGAGCTCTGGATTGGGCAATTGTCGAGGCTAATAGTCGCAATTGGTCACTGCGATTAGTGAGCACGTTTCCCTCAACTTTTGTCGCGGATCCCATTGTCGGAGCGAGCTATGCACTGGCCGCGAGACAAGAAGCCCAAGCCGTTCTGGACCATGCAACGAAACGCGCAGAAGCTCAAAATATCCGCACCGAAGCGCATGTGGAGTCCGGTAATGCCACCAAGGTTCTTGTCGAACATTCCGAAACCACCAAACTGGCCGTAGTCGGCAAGCGCGGCAGAGGAGGTTTTGTCGGGCGACTGTTAGGTAGCGTCTCCTCGGGCCTGGCGGCCCACTCACACTGTCCCACTGTCGTGGTTTTGCAGGGGCACGATACCACTGCAACCGAGTTGGAAGACGATCAAGGTGCTCGTGGTGTCCCCCGCAACGAACGCGGCGAAAAGAGCACGATGCAGCCAACCTTCTTCGAAGCAGTGCATGTAGAAGACCGGCCGCGGCAGCAGGATAACGTGATTAATGATCTTTCCTTTGCTGGTCAAATCGTGATCGCGGTTGACTCGGGTATGCAGAGCCCAGCGTTATGGGAAGCTGCAGAAATGGCGCGCATCCACGGCAAACCGCTTGCATTGGTGTCCGTGACAGGTACACCCGTCGGTGACTTGGTTTGGTCGCCGTCCATGGAAAATTCAGATCCGTATTATGAAGAGGAACTGGCAAAGTTGACCCGCGTCATCACTACGGTCGCAGAACGGTACCCCGACGTGAAACTCAGTCGACATCTCTTCGTAGGAAAGCCAGCAGAAGTTCTTGTTCAAACGACGCAAACCGCTGACTTGGTGGTGCTCGGGACCCGAGGCCTCGGCGGATTCCCCGGACTGCTCTTAGGCTCCGTTAGCCAAGCCGTGCTGCACCACGGACGATCGCCGATCATGGTTGTCCCCGAAGCGAACATGGTGAGTTAGCACCGAGTCTGCTATTGGGCTCCAGTCGCGCCAATTTGGTTCAGCTTGGAGTCTTGCAACCTGTGGGGTTTGACACACTCAGGTTGCGAGCGACTGTGCTCGCTTCTCCTTATAATATTCGCAGGCGGATTGCTCGACACTCCTGGACAGACCGCTCGACGGGTTATGCTACCCAATCTGATGGCTCGCGCGGGTGTGCGACTCACGCCGTGTATTGGCCTACTCGACGGTTCGGAGCGGTTCGCCAAGCTGATCGGCGCCTCGATCGCAGGACTGCTTGTGGCATCCGTAGGACCAATCGCGGCTCTCTTCGACAATGCTGCCACGTTCGCAGTTTCGGCTCTCCTGACTTGGGCATTCGTAACCGTTGTGCCTGCCTTGCTCAGTCGCGCGAAAAACGACAACGACCCGCCGCACACGTCCTACTGGTCGGACCTCGCCGAAGGATTTCGACTCGTCAGCCGTGACCCGTTGATGAGACTGATTGTCGGCCTTGTGGTCTTCACCAACCTCCTCGATGCTGCCCGTAGGTCGACCCTGATGCCTCTACGCCAACGATCGGTCGAGCGGCGCGGCCGCGTTGGGTGCCTCCGCCGAAAAGCCGAAAGCGGCTAGTCCAAGATCGCCAGCGACCGAGTCAGCCCGCAGATGCCAATCCCCGCATGGAGTCATACTCCTTGACCTTTTCATTCGATGAGGTCACGGCCATTAAGTTTATGCGTGCGTCGTGTCGATGTATATCTCTCCCCGCCGATCATGGGAGTAGCGAGATTAGTTAGGTCGTTTGCGGTGGAAGGCTCTGGTGAGTACTCACCGCCAGACGGTTCCACACGTTGATCGCAGCGATGGCCATCAATAGCTGCACAATTTCCCTCTCCTCGAATGATTCCCTCACCTGCCCCCACAACGAGTCCGACACACCGCCGTTTCCGATGAGTGTCACCGCCTCAGTGAGTGCTATGGCGGCACGTTCGCGTTCGGAGTACACGTTCGGCGCTTCCTCCCATCCAGCCAACACATCGAGGCGACGCTGATCGATGCCCGCCGCTCGAGCTTCACGCCCGTGCATGTCCAGGCAGTACGCACAACCATTGATCTGCGACGCACGAATTTTCACCAGCGCCAACAAGGCTTCACCCAAGCTTCCCGCGTGGATGTACTTCTCAAGGGCAACCATCGGTTTATAAGCCTCAGGATCGACATCCCGGACGGAGAGGCGTTGCTCAAATGACATTGTCGTTATCTTTCTGTTTGTGTTTAAGGTGCGTGTACTTCGAGTGGCTCCTCTTGCGTATGTCGCCCGATGAAGTCATCGATCAAATGCACGACGGTGTCCAGCTGTTCATCCAAGGCGAAGTGCCCGGTGTCGAGCAGGTGCAGTTCAGCGGAGGGAAGATCATCGAGGTACGCGCGCGCCCCTGCTTCAGAAAAGAACTGATCGTTGCGCCCCCACGGCACAAGCATGGGAGGCTGATGCTCGCGCATCCACGCTTGCCACACGGGGTACAGCACGACATTGGACTGATAGTCATAAAGCAAATCAAGCATGATCTGGTCTCGTCCAGCTTGATCGAGCCAGTGTTGATCCAAGGTCCATACGTCCGGATCGACGGACTCTGGGCGTGCCGTTCCCTCGAGATGCTGGGAGCGTGTTGCGTCAGCTGTCAGCGCTCCACGGATAACCGGCTCCATCCCCTCGTGATTTATCCAGTACTGAACCACAGGCTGCATATTCGGCCCCAGCCCCACCTCATACGCGTTGCCATTTTGTGCGATGACCCCCTGAATCCAATTCGGATGCCGCGACGCGATGCGATACCCGATAGGAGCCCCAAAGTCGAAAACGTACATAAAGAACTCGTCGATGCCGAGGCTGACCAGAAACGCTTCCATGACCTCAGCGAGGTGATCAAAAGAGTAGACGAAGTCTCCGCCGCCGCTGCTCGAGGCGGGAGCGCTGCTGTAACCAAAACCCGGGTAATCCGGTGCGATGAGATGTACCCTATCGCTGAGCCGATCCATCAGGCGCGCATACTGGTGCGACGCAGCAGGGAAGCCATGCAGGAGTACGAGAGTCGGCGCATCCGCCGGGCCCGCCTCCCGGAAGAAGATCTCTACCCCATCGACGGAAATGGTGCGATGGCGCACCCGCGTGAGCTGATCAGTTTCCGTTGTGAATTCGCCCATACTGTCCTCGCTTCACCCGTCCATGCCTACAATTCAGACTTGCACTGGCAGTAGCTCATGTCAATATAGCTACGAAGTGATGCCACCCTTACCATCCATGACGCAACAGAAGGTGACCACATCTGCGCGCCAACTCACTTCTATCCGGGCTGCGGCACAGACCGCCGACCTCCGACCGTGGTCGCCATCGCCAATGCCAGCAAGCACAGAACGTGGGCACGTTCGCGTTGGTATCCATAGTGGTGGCCGCGCACGGCTAGATTCTCGTCAGGGCCTCGCCCTTATGCATCGCCACGTGATCGGTCGTGTCGCTCGTGATCTCGTACTGCGGATCATCAACACTGCAGCGGCGAATGTGGCCTTTGTATTCCACGTCCTTCGTATGAATCTTCGTAATGGTGCCGCGCACATGGCCGGCCTCGGAGTTCCAGCGCACGTGATCGCCGACTGAGAATTTTTTTATCATAGGTGCACCTTCCGCTTTTACACTGTTGCCGAATCTCTTCACCATATTCGCTGTACTACGTCGCCCCGATCTGGATTGGCACCCTCATCGATCACTCTTCTGGTGGGTACCAGACACGGTCGCCATCGACTTTGGCAAAGCTGGTCAGTGTGTGCGGCTTGGTCGAGGTCAGACTCATGATGTCGAGAACCTGAAAGTCCCGCGCCAGTAATGCGTCTCCGATCAGTGATCGGTGACAACGCCAGGGCACAGCCTCGGCACACATGATCGCCACTGTCTGATTCCTCGCCAATGCCAGCAACTCGTCGACACCGGCTCTGAACTCGGACGTTTGCATGTAGTCGGCGTAGTTGCGAAAGCTTTTATTACGCCACGCTCCATTGATAGATGCTTCTGCCGCCGGGGTGTGTCGTAGCCCGCCGAGCTCAGGGAGCCGCTGATAGTCAATACCTGCCTCCGGCATGCTGACGATAAGTTCGTGTTCCGCAAATTGCGGGTTGTGACGAGACCCCGGAACGGTGCGCACGTCGACGAGTCGTTCGACACCGTGTTTAGTCAACATTCCAACGAACTCATCAATGGGATGAGTCGAATGCCCGATCGTGTACACGCAGATTGCATCCATGCTCCCATTCAACCCCACGTACTGAAGTCCACGTCAGGAATGTCAGATGTGCGCGCTCGACATCCGGCTCCGCAATAACGAGCGGGACCTCGGATGCTGGCCATCGCCCTGTTGCCATCCTGAAGCCGTCGCTAACCTGATCACGGACGAAGCTTCCTCGTTCCAGTCCACCGGTTCCACGAGCTAGGCGCGGATATCTCCGATAACACCGCGGCCAAAGGGAGTCCTCGAACGAACGGAGAAAGCATGCAACCGATCCCGAACCGTTCCGACCATTCACACGCGATTAAAACTGCAGGGCCTGGTGATGTCCCGTTGACAGTGTCAGTGCCGACCGGTGAAGCGCGAGCTGGAGTCATCGTGCTCCATGAGGTCTGGGGCCTCTCCGCGCCAGTTGCCGATCTCGTCGTCCGCCTGGCCGGCTGCGGTTATATCACGGCAGCGCCACACCTCTACCACCGCATCGAGGACCCCGTCGTCACCGATGGGAAGTTCAAAAAAGCCCGCCGGTACCACGACACCCTTACGGCCAAAGGGATCACATTTGACATCGAGAGCGCCCTAACCTGGATCCGCGCCCAGGGAGCACAGAAAGTAGCGATAATGGGTTTCTCTATGGGAGGGACCCTCGCAGTGTGGGCGGCAGCAACACTGCGCATCGACGCCGCCGTCACCTTCTACGGCGCTAGCCTGGCTTCGCCACGCTGGCCTGGCATCCTCAGCGGAATCGATGCCGCACGCGTGCTTAAGACCCCCTGGCTGGGAATATATGCCGGCAAGGACGCCAGCACCCCCGCTCGTGACATCCAACAGATGCGCGAAATCCTCACCCCCAATACCACGCAATCCGCTGTCATTGTCTACCCCAAGGCCCGTCACGGCTTTGCCCTGGACCCGGACCTTCCGCACCACGCCGCAGTCGAGGCAACAGACGCATTCGCGCGAACATCCCTCTTCCTGAAAACCCATCTACGCTAGGCCTCAAGCTGCCCCAGAAAATCGATAAGCACTTGGTAAGCAATCTGGTGCGGGCTCAACTATCTTAGAAAAATTTGTTTGGATCGCGTCCCGCAAGATAATGTTCTCCGCAATCTTCCCCAAACTCGCCTGCTTCCGCGCGGCATCGGTCAAGGGTTGAGTTGCGCGCGGCACATAAACTAATCGTCGGAAGTGAAAATCACCGGGCGATGGCCTTAGCAGAAAGACCACAAGTAGCCGCAATAGACCAAGCAGGAGGACCCACACTGACCAGAATGTTCGCACTGATCTCCGTGCGACTGTCGGACCGCAGCATCGTGCGCTCCGCCAGCCAGACCAAGGCTCCTCTTACCTCCAGGCGGAGTGTCGTGCGTAATCGAATCATTGCTTCAGGGTTGCTGCTTATGGTCGGGGGGTTGTCAGGCTGCTCCTTCCTCGGACCCCCTCCCATACCTCCGACGGAGCTGGGATCGATAAACCTCGGCATGAACGCGGAGGTGGGTCCTGTCGAAGTCAGAAACCTGCTCCTAGTCACACACGGCGAGGCTGAGCCCGCACGCCTTATCGGAGTTCTCCTGAATGGGTCAGAGGCAGAAATCCAGGTAACGCTCTCAGACCAAGACGACAAGATCTCCGTTACCCTCGATCCGGGGCAACAGTATGCCTTCCAGGAATACCCGACTCTGTTCGAGACCGCTGATGACATAGCAGGTGCTGTAGCGGATGTCACTATCACCGTGGGCCCTACGTGCCAGGGTTGGGTGAGGCCAGTAGCTAACAGCAAGTCCGCCGTGTGACGTAGGGCGAGAATCAGGAATCAT
>NZ_PJJK01000094.1:0-53896 GCF_002929785.1 Cryobacterium sp. Y62
CTGGGACCCAACGCAAACCTGGCGCCCCGCCCACACCCACCCAGCCAACACCCCCAGCCCAGAACCACCCTGGCGCACCTAGTAGGTGCTTGCCCAATGGTTGCCCAGTTTTTCCGTTCCTCTTCCTGCGAAACTCGGCAGTAGTCACGGCTGGAAGATCGTAGTCACTCCAAGCCCGCCAACTCGGCCACCCGTGACAGCGCCAGCTGGGTGTACAGGGCGGTTCCGTCGGCCAGGACATCGTCGTCGAGGGTCGGCGGGGGAGTGGTTGAAGGCGGCGGCCACATCCGCTTTTCTTGGCGCGGCCGAGAGAAAGACGAAGGTCCCGGAAACCTGTTGCAATACCCGCGAGAAGTCTTCGGAGCCGCTGAGCGGGTTCGCCATGCCCTCGAGCAGCCAGGGCACGACGCGTGCCAGTTTCTCCCGCGACTGGGGAATGTAAGAACGTAGGGTCGCTTCCAGCCGCGCTGATTCGGGAATGATATTGCGCTTGGTTCCGGCCTGCAGCAACCCGACCGAGAGCACCACAGGGTTGGCCATGTCGAACTGGCGCGTGACCATCACCTGTAATCCGGTGACCATTTCGGCGATGACGGTCACCGGATCCTGCGCATTGTGCGGCGCGAAACCGTGCCCTTCGGCCCCATATACCGTCACCGTCAGGCCATCGCTGGCCGACATTAGGGTGCCGGCACGGCTCGCGAATTGCCCGTTGGGGGCGCCGGCTATGAAAACGTGCAGGTCGTGACCGCAGGCGTGCATGGCGCCGTCGATGCGCGAGCTGAACTCAACCCTGGTGCGTTCTCGAAGGGGCAGCGCATCCATATCGCCGCGCAGCAAGACGACTGGCCGTTAAGCGGATGCCGCCGCGCCGGTTCCGCGCAGCACCGCCGTCACCGAGGTGATGGCGGTCCCGAGCGTGATCTCGTCGGGAAGGCCGCGGGGGCCTCGAGCACTTTCTCCTGGGTGCGCGTCAGTTGCAGCCCGATTTCGGGTTCCTGATGCAGACGGTAACGCAGGTCGGGTTGAGTGCGACAGCAATTTTGGCAGCACCGCCTCAGGCGCTGGAGCGAAAGAAAGTGTCTTACCGTCGGGAGCATTTCACCGACCATCCTGTACGACGACGACCTTTTTGCTAGCATTGATAGCACTCTGCCGAAGGGGGACAACATGGCCGCAATTACGGTTCGCAATCTTGATGACGAGGTACAGCGCCGACTGAAAGTTCGCGCGGCCGCACACAATCAGTCCATGGAGGCGGAGGCTCGAGCCATTCTGAGCGCTGCGGTGTTTGGCGGCGACTTTGCCCGGGCGTGGGTCGCTGCGACTGCGGAATTCCGAGGTGACGATCTGAAGTTTCCGGATCGTTCGACCGGTCGCAAACTCGATCTCTCATGATCGTGCTGGATACCAACGTTGTATCTGAGCCGCTTCGATCGAGCCCGGACCGTGTGGTGCTGGCCTGGTTAAATCGAGTCTCTGATGACGTGGCGTTCACGTCGGTCAGTGTCGGTGAGATTCTCACGGGGGTTCGGCTCCTGCCGGTCGGCCATCGTCGGGACGGACTGATGACGGCAATCGAGCGCACGCTCACGAGCTACGCCGATCAAGTGCTTCCCTACGACGAGACCGCGGCGCGGGTCTATGCGCTCATGCAGGAGTCCCGACGCGCGAGCGGGCATCTTCTCAGCGTGGAGGACGGCATGATCGCGGCGATCTGTCGGTCCAAGGGAGTAGCGCTCGCCACAAGAAATATCAAGGATTTTCAAGGTCTCGGCATCGATCTGATAAACCCGTGGACAGAGGTGCCTCGCTGACCGCCGGCAGTGCATAACTCCTACAATTCGTGAAGTGCCGCGAACGGATGCCTGCTGCGTCCTGCTGCAGGTGGTCGCGTGGCTGGTCGAGCACCCTGCATCCGGTTGGCGTATTCGTCAGCTGCCCATTCGCGGAATCGACACCAAATGGCTCGAGGGACATCGCGCCGGTCGAGGAACTGGCCGAACTCGCCGTCACGCCGACGACGGTGTTCGTCTTCGAAAACCTCGAGACCATGTTTGCGATGCCTGATCTGCCGGGCGCGGTCGTCGTGCACGGCGGCGGCTACGCTGCGCCGCGCCTCGGCGCCATCCCGTGGATAAACGCGGGCCGCGTCATCTATTGGGGCGACCTTGACTCCGACGGATTCGCTATTTTGCACGCGCTCCGCGCGGGCTGCCGAAGTGTCACGAGCACCCTCATGGACGAGGCGACCCTGCTGCAATTTCGTGATCTCTGGGTGCCGGAGCCGAAGCCGGCCGGCGGAACGTATTCGACGCTGACGGCGGGGGAACAGGCCGCGCTGGGACGCATCCGTTCGGAGGGAAACGTGCGCCTCGAGCAGGAACGCATCGAGTGGTCCTACGCCCTGCTTCGGCTGCTTGCCGTCGCCGCGAACCCCGATCGCCTGGCCGGCTAACCGCCCGAAGTGGAGCCATCGATCGCGGAACGGGTCGCAAATTATGCCACGGCAGAGCGATCGTGACCGAAAGTCAGGGCATTCGAAGAAAATCGTGAGGTTTTGTTCAAAAAGGCGGTGCAAGCTAGCGACCTTGCCCGCGCCGTCCCGAAGTGCGCGAGCCCGAAACCCGGCGGGCCGGCGTACCTAGCGCCGCGTCCTCGCTCCCGATGAAGGATATGCGCCAAAAAATCTCTAAAACTTCCCATGCTCGTACCGCCCGAGAAAACCCCAAACGCAAACGCGTGCACCAGATCGTCTTCGCCGCTAGCGCAGTGCTCGTCATCGCTGGCCTCGTCGCCGGCAATGAATTCGCCGCCCAGTCGGCAGATGCCAAGCATGACAGCATCGCCGCCACGACCGTACTCGCCGAGAGCACCGGCCGCCAGCTCCAACAACTTGACTATTACGTGGAGCGCGGCGAGACACTCAGTCGCGACAGCGCCTCCGTTGCCCTCTCGCAGGCCAACCTGGTCATTGCCGCCAGCGTGAGCAAAGTGGATGCCTCCACCCTCACCTCGGTAGCCAGCTCGCTCGCCAGTTACGAGATCATGCCGATCGACCAGCTCGAAGATCTCACGATCGAGGCGAAGACGCAGACCGCCGCAGTTGCTGCGGCCACCGCCGAAGTCGACCGGTTCGCAGCCGAAGTTGCTGCAGCCGAGGCTGCGGCGGCGGCCGCCGCTGAAGCCACTCGAATGGAGTCCCTCACGGGCAGCAACACCGTCGCCGGCGCCCGCGCCACAGCGCGTTCAATGGCCGCGTCCCAGTACGGCTGGGGCGAGGATCAGTTCAGCTGCCTCGACCGGCTGTGGCAGAAGGAATCGGGCTGGTCCTACTCGGCGCTGAATTCCAATAGCGGTGCGACCGGCATTCCGCAGGCGCTGCCGGGCAGCAAGATGGCTTCGGCCGGTAATGACTGGGCGACCAACGCCACGACACAGATCAGCTGGGGCCTGGGCTATATCAAGGCTTCCTCCTATGGAACGCCGTGTGCGGCCTGGTCGCACTCGCAGTCCGTCGGCTGGTACTGACCGAGCGTGCCCGAGACCAAGCCGAAGCTAATATCAGGCTGCTCATCAGTTCTTTCGTGCCGCCGCAGGTTCTGCGGCGGCACGGCTGTGATGTAGGGGCCAGCACTACGATGAGAAAGTAAGGGAACTCCATGATTTAGCTTGACTGGGCACACCGAAGTGCCCGTCGCAGGAGTCCTGCGCAGATATTTGATGGAGGCGTTTTTTCGATGTCGTCTGGTTTCACCCCAACGGGTCTGTCCCCGACGGATTCATTCCCACTTGACTCCACACTCGAGTCGTTCATTACTGATTATTATGAGCATCTGACAGACGAAGACGCGGCGAACTATTCCCCGCCAGTACTGCAAGCCCGAGCGCGAGCGCATTGGCTGGTCGCGCAGCACCGGGTACCGAAAACGGCTACGGTCGAGATTCAGAATGAGCCCGGTCGCAGCGTCATCTATATCGTCACCGACGACATGCCCTTTCTGGTCGACTCGGTCACGGCCGAGCTGGTGCGCCAGCACTCCGCCATCCACCTCGTCGTGCACCCCTTGCTCATCGTTGCCCGCAGCAAGGCCAGCAATGAACTCGTCGATATCAACCGCATTCCGGCTGGGGTCGGCGTCTCCAGCGGTGACACCTCGGCGATGCCCAATATTGCCCACCTGATCGCCACCGGCAATGACGCCTCGCACCTCGAGTCGTGGATCGCCATTGAGATCGATAGTGCGACCGACGAGGAACAGGCCCTGCTGGTGGACGGCGTGACCGCCGTACTCGGCGATGTTCGCGCCGCTGTCGCCGACTGGCCGCTTATGCGCACGAAGGCGATGCAGATCGCCAACGCCCTCGACCAGATCGTCGGTGCCGAGCAGGTCAAGGACCTCACCCAGACCCAGCAGCTGCTGCACTGGCTCGACGAAGGCAACTTCACCTTTCTCGGCTACCGCGAATACGACCTTGAGACCCAGGACGGCGAAGACGTCCTCACCCTCATCGACGGCAGCGGCCTGGGCCTGCTGCGTTCCGCCGACGACCGGCACCAGATTCAGCACCTAACGGATGCCGGCCGGCAGAAAGCCCGCGAGCGCACCGCCCTGGTGATCACCAAGGCCAACTCGCGCTCCACCGTGCATCGCCCCGCCTACTTCGACTACATCGGCATCAAGAGTTTCGATGCCGCCGGTCAGGTCAAGGGAGAACAGCGCTTCATCGGTCTGTTTGCCGCGAGCGCATACACGAGCTCGGTGACGGCCGTGCCCGTGCTGCGCGAAAAGGTCAAGGCTGTCATGACCGAGGTTGGTTTTCCGCTCGAGTCGCACAGCGGAAAAGACCTGCTGGGCATCATGGAAACCTACCCGCGTGACGAGCTGTTCCAGATCGAAGTCCCCGACCTGGTCACTGCGTCGCTAGCCATCCAACGCCTGCAGGAGCGCCGGCGCACCCGGCTGTTCCTCCGTCCCGACATCTACGGACGGTTCATGTCGGCGCTGGTCTACCTGCCGCGTGACCGCTACAACACCGCAGTGCGGCTGCGCATCGAGAAGGCATTGCGGGAGACGTTCCACTCGGAGTCCCTCGACTTCGAAGCGCGCATGACCGAATCGGCGCTCGCGCGACTGTTCTATCGCATCCGCTTGCCTAAGGATGTCGCCGCCGACACGGTCGATGCCGCCGCCCTGGAACACCGCCTGGCCATGGCCGTGCGGTCGTGGCCCGAGGGCATCAGTGATGAGTTGCGCGAAACACACTCGGTCGAAGAAGCCGAGCGCTTGTCGAGCGTGTGGGCGGAGGCTTTTCCTGACAGCTACCGGGTCGACTATGAAATCACCGATGCCCTCGAAGACATCGGTCGGTTCGAGGCCTGCGCTGCGCAGGTGGGAGCACCTGCTGACCCGCACACCCGCCCCGGACTGCACGTCTACCGGGCTCAAAATGTCGGTGACCCCGCCGAAGACGCCCGTATCAAGCTGTACATGACCGAACCGAAGAGCCTGAGCCAGATTTTGCCGTTTCTGCAGAACCTCGGTATCGAGGTGCTCGACGAGGTGCCGTTCGACATCGAAACCGCCGACGGGCGCCGGTTCTACCTGTACGACCTGGGCCTGCACTACCCGGCTGGAGTCGACCCGATCGCGACCGGGAACCTGCTCGCCGACTCGTTCGGTGCCGCGATCAGCGGAGCCATCGAGTCCGACAGCCTCGATCGCCTGGTACTGCAAGACGGTCTGCCGTGGCACCGCGTCGTCATTCTGCGCAGCTATGCCAAATATCTGCGCCAGATCGGCAACATCAACTCCTACGGTTTCGTCGCCAACGCTCTGCTCGCTAACCCGGCCGTCACGCGTGGCCTGGTGGCACTGTTCGAGGCTCGATTCGATCCCGATTTGACCGACGATGAGCGGATGCTGCGCGTCGCCGACGTGCGCACCCAGCTCACCCTGGCCATGGAGCAGGTCGTCACCCTCGACGCCGATCGCGTGCTGCGCACGCTGATCACCCTGATCGAAGCCTCGCTGCGCACCAATTTCTTCCAGTACAAGCCGTATCTGAGCATCAAACTCGATCCGTCGCAGATCGAGCAGATGCCCTCACCGCGACCGATGTACGAGATCTGGGTGTATTCGCCCCGTGTTGAGGGCGTGCACCTGCGGTTCGGCAAGGTTGCCCGCGGTGGTCTGCGCTGGTCGGACCGCCGTGAGGATTTTCGCACCGAGGTGCTCGGGCTGGTCAAGGCGCAGACGGTCAAGAACGCAGTCATCGTGCCGACCGGCGCCAAGGGCGGATTCTTCGCCAAGAAGCTGCCAGACCCGGCCCTGGACCGGGCGGCGTGGATGGCCGAGGGCATCGCGAGTTACCAAACCTTCGTGCGCGGGCTGCTCGATTTGACCGACAACCTCGTGGCAACGCCCGAGGGTGAGCGGGTTGTTCCGCCCAACCGCGTGGTCAGCCACGACGACGCGGATACCTACCTCGTCGTCGCGGCCGATAAGGGAACGGCCTCGTTCTCGGACATCGCCAACGAACTCGCCGCAGAGTACGGTTTCTGGCTCGGTGACGCTTTTGCCTCTGGCGGTTCGGTCGGCTACGACCACAAAGAGATGGGCATCACGGCTAAAGGCGCCTGGGAGTCGGTCAAACGCCACTTCAGTGAACTCGGCGTTGACGCCCAGTCCGAGGAATTCACCGTGGTCGGCGTCGGCGATATGTCGGGAGACGTGTTCGGCAACGGCATGCTGCTCTCGAAGCACACCAAGCTCGTCGCGGCCTTCGATCACCGCCACATCTTCCTGGACCCGACCCCCAACCCGGCGCTCTCCTTTGCCGAGCGTAAGCGGTTGTTCGAACTGCCGCGTTCGTCCTGGGCGGACTACTCGACAGACCTGATCAGCGCCGGCGGTGGCGTCTTTCCGCGCCAGTCCAAGGTTGTTCCGATCTCGGCCGAGGTTCAGGTGGTACTCGGTTTGCCCGAGGGCACCACGCACCTGAGCCCGCCGGAGCTGCTGCGGGCGATTCTGCTGGCCCCGAGCGATCTGCTCTACAACGGCGGAATCGGCACCTATGTGAAGGCCAGTACCGAAACCGCAGCGCAGGTCGGCGACAAGGCCAACGATTCCATTCGCGTCGACGGTAAGGACCTACGGGTCAAAGTCGTTGGCGAGGGCGGAAACCTCGGCTTCACCCAACTCGGACGCATCGAAGCTGCCCTGGGCGGCGTCATTCTCAACACGGACGCGATCGACAACTCCGCCGGAGTGGACTGCTCCGACCACGAAGTCAACATCAAGATCTTCGTGGACCGCATGGTCGCTGCTGGTAAGCTCGACCCCGCCGAACGGGCCGAGTTTCTCGCTGAGATGACCGACGAGGTCGGCCGCCTCGTTCTGGTCGACAACGTCGATCAGAACATTCTGCTGCTCAACGACCGGGTGCTCGTGAACAACTGGAGCCCGAGCTACGAGCGCCTGATGAACTGGCTCGAAGCATCCGGCGATCTGCAGCGTGAACTCGAGGCACTGCCGACGACGGCCACGTTGCGCGAGCGCCTCGACCAGGGCCAGGGGCTGACCAGCCCAGAGCTGAGCGTGCTAGCGGCCTACGCCAAAATCGAACTGGCCAACGCGCTGCGTGATAGCGATCTGGCCGAGGACCCCTGGTTCGGCAGCACGCTGCGGCGTTATTTCCCGACGCACCTGTCTGAACGTTTTGATGCCGAGCTGGATACGCATCCGCTTCGCCGGGAGATCATCGCGACGGTCGTCGCGAACGACATGATCAACCTGGGCGGCATCACCTTCGCCTTCCGCACGATGGAAGAGACGTCGGCGAACCAGGCGACGATCGCCCGGGCCTTCGTGGCACTGCGGGAAATCTTCGAACTCGACGAAATGGTCGACGAGCTCAACGCCCTCCCGTCATCGTTCCCGACCGAGAAGTGGACCGCGATTCATCTCGACATTCGTCGGCTGCTCGACCGTGCGGTGCGCTGGCAAGTCAACCACGGTGGCGCCATGCCGGTCGCTGCGGTGATCGCGAAGTACCAGCCGCAGGTCGCGCTGATGCGCGCGCACCTCGGGGAGTACCTGCAGGGTGCTGACCTCAAACGCCTCGAAACCCAGCAGGAGCAGGCCAGGGAGTGGGGCCTGCCCGACGACCTCGGTCGCCGTTGGTCGGAGCTGTTCGAGGCATACGCGTTGCTGGACGTGGCCAAGGTCGCCGCCCGGTCCAACGTGCCGGTCACCGAGGTCGCACCTATCTACTACGCGGTGTATAACCGGTTCGGTGTCGACAACCTGCTGGAGCGCATCACCAAGCTGCCGCGCAAGGACCGCTGGCAGGCCCTCGCTCGCGCTGCCCTGCGCGACGACCTGTACTCCACGGTCGCCGACATGGCCAGGTCCGTGCTCGATGAAACGGATGCCGGCGTCCCTGACGAACGCCTTCTCGCCTGGGAAGCACTCAACGCCGAACAGTTGGGCCGGGCACGCAGCGTATTCGAGGAGGTCAACTCCCTCGCGCAAGACGACATGGCGTCGCTGTCGGTTGCCGTGCGGCTGCTGCGTTCCATCGTGCGCCGCTAACCACGACAGAGAGCCTCGGAATCGACGGCGCTTACCTGCGAGTGCACCATTTTGCCCCGCAGTTCGCGTCGCCGTTTCCGCTGCTCGCCGCGATGGCCGCCCGCACCAGCCGAATCGAACTCGGCACCGGCGTCATCGATATGCGTTACGAAAATCCGCTGTATATGGCGACATGAACCGCATGAGTTCGACCCTGCTCACCGAAGACACCAGCGTTCTATTTGGTGATTTGCAGGGTGAACAGATCGCGCCCGACCTCGGCTGGCGCTGGCCCGGTTTATACCAGCGTGGCGATCAGAATGGCGACGGTCACCCAGATCGGCATGGCTACGGCCATGAGCACGAGACCGACCCACTGGAGCCGGGTATACGATTGGTCGGCGCCGCCGCGTTTGCGGGTGCGCACGATATCCACCACCGAGACGACCATGCCGACGAACATGAGCGGTGACACCGTCAATAACGCCAGCACGGCCGCCGGGTCCGTGGCGATTGAGACGCCAACGGCAATGCCCAGCGCGCTGTACAGCAGAAACAGTACGATGCTCACCCACAGCGAAATAGGAACGCGGCGCGATCTCTGTGTGACCGTTGCGTGCATGTGCGACCCCCGTTGGTACCTGGGCTGACAGTAGCACGAAGCGGTTCACCGACCGGGCGCGTTTAAGCGAGCCGGCCAGCGTGCGCGGTCGGCGGCTGGTCAGCTGATGCGGCCGAGCACCACGAGCTTCGTGCGCACCTCGGCGTCGCTTGGCTCCACCATGTGCGTGTCGTCGGGAAATACGATGACGGGAATGTTGGTGCGACCGCTGATGGCGCGGGCACGATCGGCGCCATCCTCGACGAGCAGCAGGTCGACATAGTCGTAGTCGACCTCAAGGCGGTCGAGCAGCGACTTGGAACGGCGGCAGTCACCGCACCACTCGGCTCCATACATCGTGATGCGAGCAGCTGGGACAGTGGTATCAGTCATACCAGCATCCTAAGCCGGGCGGCTGGGTGTGCCCTTGAAAGGCAGCCGCTGCCCGTACCCTGAAACCATGCCTTCTTATCGCGTCACCATGAGTATCGACTCCCTGCACCCGGGAACGGAGCCGGCCTCGGTCGTGCCGCGGGCCGCGGCGGCGGCGGCGGAATTCACCACGGTAGAGGCCTCCGACCTCACCATCGTCGCCGGCGCGGCTCGGGTCATCGTACGTTTTACAGCGGATGACGCGGCGTCAGCCCTGCAGATCGGCGCCCACGTGGTGGCCGACCTGCGCGTTGTCGCCGAGTTGCGGGCGTCCCTGGTCACCGAGCGCGTCAAGGGTGCCTGGGTGCCGGTGCGCTGAACTGGTGAGGGCGTACGGGACGATACGTTACCCACGTCCTCACCCGGTGGCTTGCTCGACGGGCGCGGCCACCTGCCAAATCAGGTTCTGGGCTGAGGCCTGCTGCCGGTCCTGAGAGACCTGAAAGATGAACACGTCGGTCGAAGTTCCGTTCGCACGCCTCGACGACAACGGTTTCAACACAGAGAATCTTCCTACCCCGAACTAGGGGTATTGGTCCGTGCAGCGTCAGACCACCGGGTCCATCGAGCTCAGGTGGCAGGCGTCGTTCCACATCTGCAGCACTCGGTTCTCGCGTTCCCAGCCGAGGGTGGAGACGGTTGCAGTGCCGAGGCTGAGATTTTTGCCAGCGACTGCTGGCAGGCCCATCCAGCGCGCGGTCATGATACGCAGAAAATGTCCGTGGGCGAAGACCGCGACGCGACCCTCGGCGGCGAGGCATTCCTCGATCGCGAGGTCGGCGCGCGCCCCCACCTCATCGACCCTTTCACCGCCCACAATTGGGTTACCCCACACGGTCCAGCCGGGTATCTCTGAGCGGATGTCGACGGTGCGGCGCCCCTCATAGACCCCGTAGTCCCACTCCAGAACGTCGTCGTTCGCCACACCCTGGCTGGAGTAACCGGCCCGCTCCATGGTCTCCCAGGCGCGCACGAGCGGGCTGGAGTAGACCCGATCGAAATGCTGGCCGTCCAGCATCTCACCGAGGGCATCCGCTTGCTGGCGGCCGAAGTCGGTCAAGGGAACGTCGGTGCGTCCGGTGTGCTGGCCGGAGATGCTCCACTCGGTCTGGCCGTGGCGAATAAGAACGATGTCGTTCTGGGTCATTCGGGCTCCTCGCATTGGCCATTGTGCTGCCCTTCAAGTCTACGTTTCGGCCCAGCCGCTGCTGCCCCGCCGGGGGAGCGGACGACCCGCCTGCTATGTTTAGTACGTCAGTGCAGACGCCCTGAGCCGCAATGCTGTAGCAATTCAGGGGGGACCATCGTGTCAACTGCCACCGAAAAGCGCGCCAGTGGCCCAGCCGCCGCTTTCATGCGCCCGATAAACACGCTCGTCGAACGATTCATTCCGAGCGCGCTCGTGTTCGTGATCGTGCTGACCGTGATCGTGGCCATTCTGGCCCTGGTGCTCACCGATTCCGGCCCGATCGATGTCGTGCGGAGTTGGGGTGATGGTCTCGCTGGGCTGCTCGCCTTCATGACACAGATGGCCCTCGTGCTGCTGCTCGGTCACATTCTGGCCAACACGACCCTGGTACACCGGCTGCTGGTTCGTCTGGGTGCGGTGCCACGCACAGCACTTCAGGCCTACATTTTCGTGTTCACCGTCGCCGCGGTGGCGTGCCTGATCACCTGGGGCCTCGGCCTCGTGGTCGGTGGGCTGCTGGCCAAGGAGGTGGCTTTTCAGCTGCGCGCCAAGGGCGTTCCGGTGCACTTTCCGCTCCTGGTTGCCGCCGGCTACTCCGGCTTTGTGATCTGGCACATGGGATATTCCGGGTCGGGACCGCTCACCGCCGCCACCGAGGGCTCCTTCCTGGCCGAGCAACTGGGTCGCACCATTTCGCTCAGCGACACCACATTCTCTGTTTGGAATATTTTGGCGGCCGTCGCCACCATCGTGGTGGTGGCGCTGGCGCTGGCGCTCGTCGCCCCGCGACGCAACGCTCCGATCTTCGTGCTTGAGGTCGATGCCCGCGACAAGCAGGTCGCCGAGGAACCGGTTGTGACGCCCGCTGACCGCCTCGATGCCAGCCGCATCCTGACCCTGATCGTGGGGCTCGCACTCGTCGCCTACCTGGTCGTTCACTTCGTCGAGGGCGGAACCCTCACGCTCGACATCGTCAACTGGACATTCCTCGCGCTCATCTTCCTGCTGGTGCGCAACCCGTTCGAGCTGATTCGGCTCACCAAAGACGCCGCCTCCAACGTCGGCGATATCCTGCTGCAGTTTCCGCTCTACGCCGGTATTTTGGGCATGATGGTCGGTTCCGGGCTGATCGGCGTCTTCTCCGACTTCTTCGTGAACGTGTCGACCCCGGCAACCTTCGGCGCTATGGCGCTGCTCGCGGCCGGACTGGTGAACTTCTTCGTGCCCTCCGGCGGGGGCCAGTTCGCCGTGCAGGGCCCGATCATGCTCGATGCGGCTGAACGGCTCGGCGTTGACCCCTCGGTCGCCATCATGGCCGTCTCCTACGGCGACCAGTGGACCAACATGATCCAGCCGTTCTGGGCGCTGCCGCTGCTGGCAATCGCCGGGCTGAAGATGCGCGACATTCTCGGCTATACCACGATCACCTTTCTGGCGGCCGGCCTGGTCTTCATCGCGACGATGTTCATCGTCGGTGCCGGCTAACGCGGGCGCAGACTGGACGCCGCCTGCGCGTCTTTCAATTCACGATGGAAGTTCATTTTCAACCCCGACGAGAGTCGTAGGCTGGTCTCAAAGCCATCAAGTCTGAGACGGGTGCCATGAGGGTCATTAGTTACAACCTCCGCAAGAATCGTGCCAGCGGCGAACTCGTCGCGCTGTCCGAGCGTTACAGTCCTAATATTCTTTGCCTGCAGGAATGCAACACCATCGACCTGCCGACCGAGGTCGGTACTCTGCACCTGGCCGACGCGACCCGACGCAACCGGCTGGGCCTGGCCATCTACTACAACCGGGACCGCTATACGGCGATCAAGACCCAGGCCTTCGCGCTCAAGAAATCCCTGCACGATCACCTGGCAGCGCCCGCACACGAGCGTTTGATCGCCACCCGCCTGATCGACAACGTCGCCCAGCGTGAGCTGGTCGTCGCATCCTTTCACGCAGCTCCCCTGACCGCGCTCAACTCCCTGCGCCGCAACCAGATTCGCAGCGCTCACGAAGAGCTCAGCCTGCTCGGTCCCGGTCTGCCGAGCCTCATGGTCGGCGACTACAACTACCCGATCTTTCAGGGCAAGCTCGGCAACAAGGTCAACCAGTCTGGTTACGACCTGACCCTCAGCGACACCCGCACCTACACCCGGTACAAGTTCTTTCGCGGACACTTCGACCTCGCGACCTCAATGGGTCTGGCGATCACCAACGTGGAGACCCTTCCGCAGGGCACCTCAGATCACATGCCCATTCTGGTGACGGCCACTTATCCCGACGAACAACCGATACAAACTGATGCCGCGCATCACCTGGCCGATCCCGCTACCGGTGAGTCTGTGATGGTCGAGGGCGCCGACTTCACGATCTAACCCCGCAGCATTTCGCGCGGTCAGGCGAGCAGCTCGAGCACGCCGCGAACGATCGTCGCAAACGACCCGAGGTACGCCACGATCACGAGCAGGCGCCGCGCAACGTGCGGCTCGATCATCCGTGACAGCAGGTCGCCGACGGTGAGCCCGACGAGGCAGGCGCACCCGATCAGAATCCAGACCAGTACGGGCAACTGCGGCACGCCAGCGGATCCGAGGGCAAATTTAGACGACAGCGATGCCAGCCCGATGGTGAGAAAATACGGCTGCATCGTGGCGGCGAAGGACCCCTGCGGCCAGCCGGTGGCGATCGCGTAGATGCTCACCGCCGGGCCCCCGACGCCGGCCGTCGTGTTCATGACCCCGCTCGTCATGCCGGCTATCACGCGAAAACTCAGCCGATCCCGCACGACAACCCGGCCGAGATTCACCGATACGGTCAGCCCGGCGGCGACCAGTACACCGATCGAGATCTCAAGCCAGGCCAGCGGAACGAACTGCAAAACGTACGAGCCCGGCACGATGCCGATCACGGCGCAAACCGCCAGAATGCCGTAGCGGCGCCAGTCCACGTGTCGAAACACGCGCGTCAGGATCACGCCGGCGGTGAGTGCCCCGCAAACGTTGACCACGATGACACCGTCAATTGGCCCCAGCAGCAGTACCAGAAAGGGCGCAGCTACCAGAGCAAACCCCATGCCGGTGATGCGCTGCATGCTGGAGCCGATCAGCACGGCCGCAATCACCAGAACGGTCGTCCACACGGTACGGTCTCCCAGCTCGGTTGTTGCATCCAACGATACCGGCCCGACAGCACCGAGCGACGTCGCGAACGCGTGGGCTACCGTTAATGCGGGGCCGCCGCACGGCAGGCACCCGATCGGATCGAGAAAAGGACAGTGGATGCCCCACCCGAGTTTGCCCACCGAGAACGTTCTGCAGGGGCGCACCTTCGATGCCGTGCTGTTCGATATGGACGGCACCCTCATCGACTCCACGCCGGCAGTCGACCGCTCCTGGGCGACCTGGGCGCAGGAGTGGGGCGTGGCGAAGGACGACACAGCCCACGGCCGCCCGGCGCGCGACATCATCGAAGAACTCGTACCGGCCGACCGGGTTGACGAAGCCTTGGCCCGCGTCCTTGCGCTCGAAACGGCCGACACGAACGATATCACCGTGCTGCCCGGCGCTGCCGCGCTCATGTCGAGCCTGCCCGAAGCGCGGCGTGCGATCGTCACGTCCTGCGCCCGGCCGCTGGCCACAGCAAGGCTGGCAGCATCCGCTTTTCCGGCGCCTGCAGTGATCGTGACCATCGATGACACTCCGAACGGCAAGCCCCAGCCCGACCCGTTTTTGAAGGGGGCCGCGCGGCTTGGCGTCGACCCGAGCCGCTGCCTGGTGATCGAGGACGCACCCGCCGGCTTGCAGGCCGGTCGCGCCGCCGGCTGCACCACGATCGCCGTCGCGGGAACCTACCCAGCCGCAGAGCTCGACGCCGATCTGGTCGTGCTCGGGCTCGACTCGTTGCGCATTGAGGTCACACCTGACGGTCTGATCGTTCACGTGGAGTCACCGAAAAGCTGAAGAACGGTCACCGCCCGGACCCAAATGAACGTAACGTTAATAGTCGGTATGCACGTTCGGCTTTTCCGGGTGGCGCGAGCCGCGACGAGAAAGGTTTTGGCACTTGGACGACGAATGCATCCACGGACTTGAGGGCAAATTGTGCGCTCTGTGTTATCCCAAAGTCATTACTGAGCCCCTGGTGCCGGTGAAGAAGACCCGAGCCCCCAAGCTGTCGTCCCTGCGCGACCCACTGCCCACTGCAGCCATGCCGCCCGCCCGCGTGGCTCGCCCGGTTCGCGTGGCTGGCGCGCCCCGCCCGGTGCGCGCCGAGAAGAACTCGACCGACAACGTCGACGAACAGCGCGTGTACCACCTCACCCACATCAGCAACCTCGCCGCCATTCTGCGCGACGGATGCCTGTTCGCCAGCGCTGCTCTTACCACCCGACCCGCCGTGGACATCTCGGCGCCGGCCACGCGCGAATCGCGTCGCGACGCCCTCGTCGCTGGCACCGAACGTAGTGTTGCCGAGTATGTGCCGTTCTTCCTGTCGCCGAATGCGACCGTGTGGGAGAGCATTCGTGCCGACGCTGCCGACGCTGCCGACTCGCGCCTCGCCCTCGACGCCCACGGCTCCGAGGCCTTCGACTTCGTCATGCTCGTGAGCACCGTGAAGAAGATCAACGACGGGCTCGTCGCGACGACTATGACGGATGCTTCCACCACCGACGACGAGACCCCCCTCGTTCCCAGCCTGGTCGCCGTAACCGACGGTGATGCGGCCGGAACGCTCACCCGGTTCGGTGCCACAGCGGCCACGGCCGAGCGCATGCTGCAAACGCTTCGCGCCGAAGCCGATGGCGCGATGATTCTCGAAGCCGAGCTGCTCGTGCCCGACGCTGTCCCGATGGAGCTGGTAACACTCATCGGAGTCTGTAACGACAACGTGCGCGAGACGGTTCGGGGTATCTTGAAGTCGAGCGCGTTCAAGCCCAAGGTCGCGGTCTACCCGCCGTGGTTCCACAGCTCCGCCGACCCCCAGTAGCCCTCCCTACCTGCCTGGGCTCGGGGCCGGAAACGGGGCGCATGATCTGGCATGGGCCCCGTTCCCGAAGGTTGGCCGAACCAGATGCGGGCGTGAAACCGGCCGCGATAATGATGCGGTAACCACTAGACGACCCCAAGGGGGAGGTATTCGCCGGCGGGCAGTTCCACCCGAATGCCGTCGCCCGGGTTGACGACCCCGCCGGTGACAACAACGCCCATGATGCCGCCGCGGCGATGCACTGTGCCGGCGGCATCCGTTTTAATGAGCTGTTTCATCAAGCCTCGTTGGTAGCCGTTGATGAGCGAGCACGGGCTACGCATGCCGGTGATCGAGACTACGGCCTGGGCACCGAGGTAAAGTCGGGTGCCAAGTGGCAGCGTCATCAGGTCGATTCCGGCGGTGGTCACGTTCTCGCCGAGCTCGCCCGGCGCCACGGTATACCCGGTCGGCACGAGCTCGTCGAACAGTTCGGCGGCTAAGAAGTGCACCTGACACAGGTTCGGTGCCGAGGGGTTGCGCTTCTTTGCGTAGCGGTGCTGCACGGTGGCTCCGGCGTGGGAGTCGCCCTCGACTCCGATTCCGGCCAGCAAACGGATGCTGCCCACTGCCGGTTTGCTGAAACGGTGCTTGTCGTCGCGGCTGACCGAAATGATCGTGCCGGGGCGCCTGTCGTCTGTCATGCAGACGATTCTGTCACAGGCGCACGCACGTTCGAAGGCGTGCCAGCAGCCCTTTAACCGGATGCGTCACCGTGTCTGTGTAACCCCGTTGACGCGGCACCGCTCGAGGCCTACATTGCATCAATGGAAAGGTTTCTCAATGACCAGCGTTGCACCCGATAAGAACGATCAGCCCGACGAATCCGCACCCGTTTTTCCGGGCGCAGAAGATATCGCCCCGCATATTGCACGTCCGTATCGAGCCCTCGAACACGAACTGGAACGCGCGGTACGAGATCGGGTAGAGGTCAACCTCCGAGTAACCGCGGCGGTCAACGCGATGCGCGATGGCGGATGCTCCTGGGCCGACATCGCGCGCATTCTCGGTACCGCTCCGCAGACCGCACATAAAAAGTACAGCAAACCGCGCCCACCGCGAGACTGACGGACAGGCGGCCGACGGAACGCCCGAAAACCGGGGGCCACAATTCGGGCCTGCGGCCCCGACAGAGGTGGTGGCATTCTGAACCGGAATCACCTCCGGTGATATGGTCTCGAGGCAAATTCCTCCAATTGAAAGGACACCATGAAAGCCTCAGAAACACTCAGTAACAACCTGCAGTCCGTACTGGTCGACCTGATTGAGTTGCACGTTCAGGGCAAACAAGCGCACTGGAGCGTCGTCGGCAAGAACTTTCGCGACCTGCACCTGCAACTCGACGAGATCATTCTCGATGCCCGCGAATTCTCCGACGAAGTAGCCGAGCGGATGCGTGCCCTCGACGCCATGCCCGATGGCCGCAGCGAGACGGTCACCAAAAACACCCATCTGCCCAAGTTTCCCGATGGCGAAGTCGACACGGCCGAGACGGTGACGCTCATCACCGAACGGCTTGACGCCACCGTCGAAAACATGCGCAAAGTGCACGATGAAGTCGATGAGGAAGACCCCACGAGCGCCGATATTCTGCACGCCTTCATTGGAAAGCTCGAGCAGTATTCCTGGATGGTCAGTGCGGAGAACCGTAAACCGCGCAAGCGTGCAGCACTGAAATCCGCCTCGCGGGCGTCCAAAACATAGCGCACTCGGTTAGTTCCGCGTGGATCGAGGGGCAGTCATGAGGCATGAATCGCATATCCGTCTGGTTGAGCTCAGTGCTGCTGCCCTGGAGATCAACGGTGACGCGCAGTGGGCGATTGCATTCGCGAGCAGTCTCGCATCCATTCCCCGACCGGGGAAGGGCGAAACGGCTGCCCTGTTCGCTACGCCACTCTCGCGGCGGCCGACCTCACTGCGGCGCGGGTAGCCGAGGCGCACCTCGACGCGCGGGCGATTCTCACCCAAGCCGGCCAGGGCGCCCAGTCCGGCCACACCTGGGGCGTATTCGCCGCGGGGACCGCTGCCCAAGCGGCGCAGTGACTTCGCCGGCTGCACGCGAGCGGATGCCCCGACTATGGTTCGTACACGCGTTTAGCGTGGCCTCGGAGTGGAAGAATAATCGAATGACTTACATTCCTAATGACTCTCGATATGAGTCCATGCCTTACCGCCGCGTCGGACGCAGCGGCCTCAAACTTCCCGCGATCTCCTTGGGGTTGTGGCAGAACTTCGGCGATGACAAGCCGCTCGCAACGCAGCGGGCTATTCTGCGCCGGGCTTTCGACCTGGGCATCACCCATTTCGACCTCGCCAACAACTACGGCCCCCCGTACGGCTCGGCCGAAACGAACTTCGGCCAGCTGTTCCGCGAGGATTTCGCCGCGCACCGCGACGAGGTCGTGCTCTCTACCAAGGCAGGTTACGACATGTGGCCGGGCCCCTACGGCAATTTCGGCTCCCGCAAGTACCTGCTGTCGAGCCTCGACCAATCGCTCGGCCGCATGGGAGTCGACTACGTCGACATCTTCTACTCTCACCGCGCCGACCCCGACACCCCGCTCGAAGAGACGATGGGAGCGCTGCACACGGCCGTCACCAGTGGCCGCGCCCTGTATGCCGGCATCTCCTCGTACTCGCCGCAGCGCACCCGTGAGGCCGCGGCGATTCTGGCCGATCTTGGCACACCGCTGTTGATTCACCAGCCCTCGTACTCGATGTTCAACCGGTGGGTCGAGGGCGACCTGCTCGACACCCTCGAGGACATCGGAGCTGGCTGCATTGCGTTCTCGCCGCTGGCCCAGGGTCTGCTCACCGACCGTTATCTCGGGGGTATCCCGGCGGACTCGCGCGTCGCGCGCGACGGCTCGGCGAAAAAGTCTATGGTGAGCACCGAGGCACTCGTCCACATCCGAGCATTGACCGAGATCGCCTCCGAACGCGGTCAGTCGCTCGCCCAGATGGCCCTGGCCTGGATCCTGCGCAACTCCGAAGTGACCAGCGCTCTTATTGGGGCATCGTCGGTAGCTCAGCTCGAGGCGAACGTAGGAGCCTTGCAAAACCTCGAGTTCAGCGCCGAGGAACTCACCGCCATCGACGTGCACGCCGTCGACAACGGCATCAACCTGTGGGCGCCTTCCAGCAACGTCTAGCCCAGCCTGTCTCGGCTCTGTTCTAGGCTGGCCACGTGGCCAATTCAGGAAAGCCGGGCGATCACGCCAGCCCGGGCCCGCAATTGCGGGTTGGGCTGGCTGGCTCTGCGGCCGATTTCCTGAATTAGCCACCGGAAACGTCGGTGACGCGCTCAATAAGGGCAGCTGTCAGGGCTCCAGCAAGCCGCGAATGTCGTCGGCGGTGAGTGTCGTGCTGAACATGGCATCATCGTCGAGCACCGCAGTGAATAATTGGGCCTTCTGCGCTTTGAGCGCCATGACCTTCTCCTCGATGGTGCCGGTGGCGACCAGCCGGTAGACCATCACGTTGCGGGTCTGGCCGATGCGGTGGGTGCGGTCGACGGCCTGCGCCTCCGTAGCCGGATTCCACCACGGGTCGAGCAGAAAAACATAGTCGGCTTCGGTGAGGTTGAGGCCGAATCCGCCCGCCTTGAGACTGATGAGAAAAACCGGAACCGCACCGCTCTTGAACCGGTCGATCACCTCGCTGCGCCGCAGGGTCGACCCGTCAAGATAGCAATACGGAACACCCTGCGCATCGAGACGGGCAGCGGCGAGCTTCAGAAACGACGTGAACTGGCTGAAAATCAGGGCCTTGTGTCCCTCGGCAATGACATCGTCGAGCCGTTCGAACAGGGCATCGAGCTTGCTCGAGCGCACACCGGCATACTTCTTGTCGACGAGGGAGGCGTCGAGGCTCAGCAGCCGCAACAGGGTGAGCGAGCGAAAAATGATGAACCGGTTCTTGTCGAGCTCCTCGATCAAACCGTAGAGCTTCTGCCGTTCCCGCTGCAGAAACGTGTCGTAAAGCTTCTGGTGCGCCGGGTTCAGTGCAATCTGTTGCTCCTGCTCCTGTTTCGGCGGCAAATCGCGAGCCACGACTTCCTTGGTGCGGCGCAAAATCAGTGGGCGGATGCGTCGGCGCAGTTTCGCGAGTCGCTCCGGGTCAGATCTAATCGTCACCGGCCGCACGTAGTCCTCGGTGAATTTGCGCGCGGACGCGAACAGACCCGGAGAGACGATGCTGAACAGTGACCACAGGTCCATCAGGTTGTTTTCCAGCGGAGTGCCCGTGATCGCCAGTTTGAACGGCGTGTTCAGCTCCTTCGCACAGGCGTAGGCGCGGCTGGTGCGGTTCTTCACGAACTGGGCTTCGTCGAGGATGAGGCCGGCCCAAGAGACCGCCTGATACGCGTCGAAGTCCAGGCGAAACAGCGCGTAGGAGGTGACGAGCACGTCTACATCGGCGGCGGCATCCGCTATCAGGGTGCGGCTTTTGGCCTCGGTCGCCGTCAGCGTGCGGATCCGCAACCCGGGCGTGAAGTGGGTGGCTTCGTTCAGCCAGTTCGTCACAACGGATGTTGGTGCAACCACCAGAAACGGTACCTTGGTGCGCGCGTGCACCAGCAGCGCGAGGGTCTGCAGCGTCTTGCCGAGCCCCATGTCATCGGCGAGCACCCCGCCGAGTTGGTGCTTCCACAGAAACGCGAGCCAGGTGAACCCCTCTCGTTGATACCGTCGGAGGGTCGCGTGCACGCCGTCCGGCAGCGCGACCGGGTCGATCCCGGCCAGGTCCTTGAGGCCGGCAGCGGCGGCTCTCCACGACACGGCGGGCACGGTCTCGTCGGCGAGGTCTTCGAAATCGCTCCACAGGCTGGCCTGATAGCGGCTGATGCGCAGTCCGGTCTCCCATTCCTGCAGCGCACGGGCCTCGTTGATGAGTTCGTGCAGTTGCTCGAACTCTGGGCGTTGCAGCGAAAGATAGCTGTTGTCGACCAGTTTCAGGCGGGTCTGGCCCTTCGCGAGGGCCTTGAACAGCGGCCCGAACGGCACCGTGATCGCGCCGACTGTGACGATGACACCGAGGTCGAACCAGTCGCGCTGGTCGGTTTCCACGGTGGTGACGACGAGGTGGGGCGCTTCGGTGCGCTCAAAGTTGTCGGGGAGCACCTCGGGAAACCGCACCGACAAATCCGTGCTGGTGACGGCGACCGTGCGCTGCAGAACCGGGTAGGCGGTGCCGAGAAACTCGGCCGTGTCGGCCAGGGGAACGGTTACCGAATCGAGCTGTGTGATCAGGTGGCGCTGCTCGTCGCTCAGCGGGCCAGCCATCGGCGCGAGCGTGAACACGGTCGGGTTGCCGAAGCGCGCGCTATAGATGCCGTGACCCGCGACGATTCCGGCGGCCTCAAGGGGGTGGTTCACGCCGTCAATGTGCAGGCGGGCCTGCAGCAGCAGTGGGCCGGCTGCATCCGTTTGGGAGGCGTCGAGGCTGATCTCGGCGAGCGAACCGATGCGCACGATGACGTCCTTCTTACTGCCGACGAAGCCGATGCCGAGCTGTTCGGCCTCGCGCAGCAGTGGCCAGAGCAGCGGACTGGTGAAGTTGTCGAGGTAGATCCAGTCGGTTTCCTGGCTCGTGTAGACCTCACGCACGGCCTTGTACAAAGCGGCGAACTGGGAGATCCAGCGATGGTGTTCGGGGTCGAGGTTGAACCGGTTGAGCTGAAAGGTGAGGTGGCTCCAGGTGACGTTGCTGCGCACCCAGTTGCCCTGTGCATTATGGATGACCGGCCGAACGCCGAGCCGATAGTCGCCGTGTCCGGCCACGAGCGCCTTCACCGGTTTAGCGGTCGGCCCCCGCCAACGGTCGTTGGTGCGTGGAGTCTGCTCGCGCAGCTCGAACTGCAGCCCCATCGGTACTTTCGGTCCCGTGGCCAGCGGTCTCGGCTGCCCAAAATTACCGATGCGCGGCAGAGCGGATGCCGGCTGCTCCGGCGGCAGCACCAGCCGTTTCCAGGCCGGGGTCAGATCTGGCCCGTTCGGCATTTTCCTAGCTGTCGCTCTCTGACAGGTTCAGGCCGGCGGTGTCGAGCACCCAGGCGTAGTTGAACGCGCGTTCGTGCCAGGCGCTGTACCGACCGGAGACCCCGCCGTGGCCGGCCGACATTTCGGTCTTGAGCAGGGCATCCGCTCCCACTTCGCGTAACTTGGCCACCCATTTGGCCGGCTCAACGTAGAGCACCCGGGTATCGTTCAGGCTGGTCACGGCTAAAATCGCTGGGTAGGCAACGGCTCGCACGTTCTCTACGGGGGAGTACGACTTCATGTAGGCGTAGACCTCGGCGTTGTGCAGGGGGTCGCCCCATTCGTCCCATTCGATGACGGTGAGTGGCAGCGAGGGATCGAGAATCGAGGTGAGGGCGTCGACGAAGGGAACTTCGGCGAGGATGCCGGCGAACAGCTCGGGCGCGAGGTTCGCGACGGCGCCCATGAGCAGTCCGCCGGCGCTGCCGCCCTCGGCGACCAATTGGTCGGGGGTGGATAAGCCCACGTCGATGAGGTGCCGGGCGCAGCTGACGAAATCGGTGAAGGTGTTGCGCTTGGTTGTCGTCTTGCCGGTTTCGTACCAGGTGCGGCCGAGTTCGCCGCCGCCGCGCACGTGCGCGATGGCGAAGATCATGCCGCGGTCGAGCAGGCTGAGGCGGGCGATTCCGAAGCCGGGGTCGACGCTGTGCTCGTAGGAGCCGTAACCGTAGAGCAGGGTCGGCGCCGCGCTGCCGGGCGTGACGAGGTCGCGGCGGTAGACCAGCGAGATCGGTACCCGCGTGCCGTCCTCGGCGGTCGCCCATTCGCGGCGCTGCTCGTAGAGTGACGGGTCGTAGCCGCCGAGCACCGGCTGCTGCTTGAGCAGGCGTCGTTCACCGGTCGCGACGACGAGGTCGTAGACCGTTGACGGGGTGACGAAGCTTGTAAAGCCGAACCGAATGGTCGGCTGGATCCACTCCGGGTTGCCGGCCGAGCCGACGGCGAACAGCGGCTCGTTGAAGTCTAACTCGGTCAGTCCGCTGGCATCGTGCCGGTCGATGGCTAGCCGGGTGAGGCTGTCACGGCGGTACTCCACGACGAGAAAATCGGCGAAGGCGTCGACGCTTTCCAAGCGGATCTGTGGGTCGTGCGGCAGCAGCATCCGCTTCTCGCCTTGCGGGTCCTCGGCTGCGACACTGACCAGCTCGAAGTTAACGGCCGTGCCGCCGTTGTGCACGATCAGCAAGCGGTCTTCACCGTCGATAACGGCGTGCTCGACGTCGTACTCCGTGTTGTCCTGCCGCGGCCAGACCACGGTGAAGTCGCCGGTGGGGTTGCTCGCGTCAAGCACCCAGGATTCGGTCGTGACGCTCGAGCCGGCCTCGATCATGAGGAATTTGCGGCTGCGGGTGATGCCGACGCCCACCCAGAATCGTTCGTCGGGCTCGTGAAAGATGCTCTCGTCGTCGTCTCGAGCTGCGCCGATTTCGTGTCGCCAAACGGTGTCTGGACGCCAGGCGTCGTCGACTGTGGTGTAAAAGACGAAGCGTCCGCTCGGGTCGAACAGAGCGCCGGCGCTCGTGTTCGCGATCGTGTCTGGCAGGTTTTCGCCGGTCGCGATGGTGCGCATTCGAATCGTGTAGCGTTCGTCGCCCTCGACGTCAACGGCGTAGAGCAGCTGGGTGCCGTCTTCGCTCAGGTCGAAGCTGCCGAGCGAGAAGAATTCGTGGCCGGCGGCTTCAACGTTGTCGTCAAGCAGAATCTGCTCGCCGGGCACGCTCTGGTTGGTGCCGAGCACGGGCGGCGCCCAGTCGTTCGGGCCGCTGATCGGCGCGCGACAGTGGATGCCATATTCCTGGCCCTCGACCGTGCGGGTGTAGTACCAGAAGGCGCCGCGACGCACCGGAACGCTCAGGTCGGTCTCCTGGGTGCGATTCTTGATTTCGGTGAAAATCTGCTGCCGGAGTGGTTCCTGGGTGGCTGTGCGGGCCTCGGTGTAGCTGTTCTCAGCCTCGAGGTGGGCGATGACCTCGGGGCTGGCCTTGTCGCGTAACCACTCGTAGTCGTCGATGTAGACATCGTTGTGGTGCTCGCGGCGCTGCGGCTTCTTGGTTGCCAGGGGAGGGGTGATCGGGCCAGAGGTCATCCCCCCAGCGTAGTTCGCACTCCCTGCTTCGCGTCTCAATCAGGATCCCGTGCGTACGCCTCGTCTCCAGACGGTAGCGGTGAGCGGGACCCCGGGGCGGTAGGCCAGGTGCGCAATCGATGGGGCGTTTAGAACCTGCAGGTCGGCCAGGCCACCTATGTGCAGCGAGCCGACGGCATCCGTTCCCTGATCGCGGCCGAGCGATCGGGCCGCACCGCGAGTAGCCGCCCAGACGGCCTCCCGCACGGTCAGGCCCATTTGTAGCACGGCGGTCGCCACGCAGAACGGCATCGACGTGGTGTACGAGGTGCCCGGATTGCAATTGGTCGCCAGAGCGATGGTCACACCGGCGTCGAGCAGCTGACGGGCCGGCGCAAAGGGCTGCCGGGTCGACAGATCGCAGGCGGGCAGCAGGGTGGCCACCGTGGTCGAGGCGGCCAGGGCGTCGATGTCGGCCGGCTCCAGATAATTACAATGATCGACGCTGTGTGCGCCGAGCTCGGCGGCCAGGCGTACGCCGCCACTGAAGCCGAGCTGGTTGCCGTGCACGCGCAACCCAAGACCGGCGGCACGGCCGGCCAGCAACACCTCCCGCGTTTCTTCCACGTCGAACGCACCCTGCTCGCAGAATGCGTCGATGAACTGCACGTAGGGAAGCACCGCGGCGAGCATCGGCCCGGTGACGAGGTCGAGGTAGTCGCGACGGTCCAGCCCGGCGGGCACAATGTGGGCGCCGAGATAGGTCACGACATCGGCGACACGGGCGGCAGCTCGCGCCGAACGCGCTTCGCTTTCCACATCGAGCCCATACCCGGTTTTGGTCTCAAGAAAGGTGGTGCCCTGCGTTTCGGCTTCGTGGCGCAGGCCCAGCGCTGTGGCCACGAGCTGCTCCTCGGTCGCCGCGCGGGTCGCGGCTACGGTCGTGTTAATGCCGCCGGCGGCATAGGCCTGGCCATCCATCCGGGCTTCGAATTCCGCCGAACGGTCGCCGCCGAATACGAGATGGGTGTGCGTGTCGACCCAGCCGGGCAGAACGGCGCGGCCGCCGACATCCGTTCGAAGATCGGCAGCGGGGGCCTGAGCGGCCGCACCGATCCAGAGAATGCGGCCGTCGCCGATGACGAGAGCCGCGTCGTGCCGGCGCTCGCCGGACTCATCATGCGTGCTCAGCTCGCCGATGCCGGTGATGAGCTCGGTGCCGGTCATTCGCCCAGCCTTCCGAGCGCGTCGGCCATCAGCGCGGCCGGCTCCGAGCCGCCAACCAGTCGACCGCCCTCGGCCACGACGCGACCGCCGACGATGACGCGCAGCACATCGGAAGCGGTCGCGGTCAGTGGCAGCTGTTCGACAAACGTCCCGACTGTACGCATGCCGGTGCTGCTGATCTCAACCAGATCGCAGTGGTCGCCCTCGCGCATCCTGTGGCGGCCGAGCCCGAGCGAGGCATAGCCGGTGCTCGTGGCCGCGGTGAGCAAAGCGGTCGGGGCGAAGCGTCCGCGTTGCTGCGAGGCCAGCCGCTCGCCCATTTCCAGACCGCGCATCTCCAAAAACGGGTCGATCACGGCGTTCTGATCGGAGCCGAGGGCAATCGGGCAGCCCTCCTTGGCCAGTGCGAACGCCGGACCGATTCCGTCGCCGAGATCGGCCTCGGTGGTCGGGCACATCACGACGGTCACTCCGGCGTTGCCGAGCAGCGCGCGGTCCGCGTCGCTCAGATGCGTCGCGTGCACCACGCTCAGCCGCGGTGCCAGGGCACCGAGCGAATCGAGCACACCGGTCGGCGTCAGGCCATACGCCGCGAGGCAATCCGCGTTCTCTTGCGGCTGCTCTGACAGGTGCACGTGCAGCGGAACGTCGGCCGGCAACCCGCCCTGCACTTCGCGCATCGCGTCGGGTGTGACGGCGCGCACCGAGTGCAGGGCGGCGCCGAGGGTCACGAGGTCGTCGCCTTCGAGCTTGGCTCGCAACGACCCCCACCGAGCCAGCCAGCCCGCGGCGTCAGAGTCGCCGAATGCCAGCTGTTCGGGTGCCAGCTCCCGCCCGATGCCGCCCTGCAGATACATCGTGTCGAGCAGCACCAAACGGATGCCGACGGCCCGCGCCGCCGCCGCGAGCGCCAGTTCCATGGCGTGCTCCGTCTCATACGGCTCGCCATTCGCGCGGTGATGCACGTAGTGAAACTCACCGACCGCGGTGTAGCCGCTCACGAGCATCTCGGCGAACACCGCCGTCGCCAGCGCCTGATACTTCGAGGGGTCGAGCTGCGCTGCGACCCGATACATCCGCTCGCGCCAGAGCCAGAAATCGCCGCCCTCGGCGTGGGTCTGGCCGCGCAGGGCCCGGTGAAACGCGTGCGAGTGCGCATTACCAAAACCCGGCAACACCGTTCCCAAACGGATGTCCGCAGCCTCCGCCGCTTGAACCTGAACCCGCGAGATGCGCCCGTCGTTGTCGGCCTCCAGCCGCACCCCCGCCACGGCAATCCCGTCGATCAGCAGGGTTTCGCACCAGAACGCGGTCACAGCAGATCCCTCAGTACTAACTCGAGCGCGTCGATGCCGGCCACGCAGTCCGCGGCCTCGGCAAATTCCTCCGGCGCGTGGGAGATTCCGGTCGGGTTGCGCACGAACAGCATCGCGCTCGGAACGTGGGCGGCGAGCACGCCAGCGTCGTGGCCGGCACCGGTCGACAGCTGCGGTACCTGGCCGAGTGTCTGCGCGAACCGCTCGCGCAGCCCCGGGGTGAACTGCACGGCGCCGGCCCAGGATTCCTCGGCGAGGGTGGCGGAGCATCCGTTCTGATCGGCGGCCTGCTGGGCACGAGCTTCAATGTCAGCCACGAGCAGGCGGGTTTCTTCGTCGGTCTCGGCGCGGGCGTCTAGCCAGGCGTGCACCGAACTGGCGATGACGTTGGTACCGCCGGGGATCGCCTCGATGCGGCCGATCGTCGCCCGGGTCCCCGGGAATGAACGGGCAGCGGCCTGCACGCCCACGATCGCCTGTGCGGTGGCGACCATCGGGTCGCGGCGCTGCGCCATAGCGGTCGCGCCGGCGTGATTGCCCTGACCGGTGACGGTCAGGCGCCAGCGGCCGTGGGCGAGAATCGATGATGCTACGGCCACCGGCTGGCCGAGGTCGATGAGGCCGCGACCCTGCTCGACGTGCAGCTCGATGAACAGTCCGATGCGGGCCAGAGCGTCGGGGTCGGCGCCGAGTTGGGCCGGGTTGAGACCGAACTTGCGCGCGGCCTCGGCCAGCGTCACACCATCGTGGTCGGTGAGGGCGCGGGCCTGGTCGGCGTCGAGCGCTCCGGTGAGCAGTCTCGAGCCGAGGCAGGCGAGGCCGAAACGTGAGCCCTCTTCTTCGGCGAACATCAGCACCGCGCATGGCCTGGTCGGCACAAACCCGCTTGCCTGCAGCCGGCCGATGGCCTCGAGCGAGGAGATCACGCCGAGCGGACCGTCATAGGCGCCGCCGCCGGGAACGGAGTCGAGGTGGCTGCCGGTAACGACCGCATCCGTTCCCGGATGGCCCCACCAGGCCCAGAGGTTGCCGTTGCGGTCGGTTTCGACCTGCAGGCCGAGCCGTTCGGCGCGCTCGACGAACCAGGAACGCAGTTCGAGGTCGGCCGCCTGCCAGAGGTGGCGCGAATAGCCGCCACGCCGGCGGTCGCGGCCGACATCGGCGATTTCGGTGAGGCCGCTGAGCAGTTGAAGTGCTGGCACGCTTAGTCCTCCCACATAGGTACGCGCAGGCCGCGCACGCGGGCCACGTCTTCGGCACGTTCGTAGCCGGCATCGACGTGCCGCATGACTCCGGTGCCCGGGTCGTTGGTCAGCACACGCTCGATCTTCTCCGCGGCCAGGGCGGTGCCGTCGGCGACGATGACCTGCCCGGCGTGGATGCTACGGCCGATTCCGACGCCGCCGCCGTGGTGAATGGAAACCCAGGTTGCGCCGGAAGCGGTGTTGAGCAGCGCGTTCAGCAGCGGCCAGTCGGCGATCGCGTCGGAGCCGTCCAACATGCCTTCGGTCTCACGGTAGGGCGAGGCAACCGACCCGGAGTCGAGGTGGTCGCGGCCGATCACGATCGGTGCACGCAGCTCGCCCGAGGCGACCATGTCGTTGAACTTGAGCCCGGCCAGGTGGCGTTCCTTATACCCGAGCCAGCAGATGCGGGCCGGCAGGCCCTCGAACTGCACCTTCTCTTCGGCCTTGGTGATCCAGCGATGCAGCCCGGCGTCGTTTGGAAACAGCTCGAGAATGGCTTCGTCGGTGGCGGCAATGTCCGCCGGATCCCCGGAGAGCGCTACCCAGCGAAACGGGCCCTTGCCCTCGGCGAACAGCGGGCGAATGTAGGCGGGCACGAAGCCCGGAAACGCGAAGGCTCGTTCGTAGCCGCCGAGTTCAGCCTCGGCCCGAATGGAGTTACCGTAGTCAAAGACCTCGGCGCCGGCATCCTGAAATTCGACCATCGCTTTGACTTGCTTGGCCATGGCGGCGCGGGCGCGCACGGTGAACTCTTCGGGGTTCTCGGCCGCGTAGCTGTGCCATTCCTCAACGGTGACACCCTCGGGCAGGTAGGACAACGGATCGTGCGCGCTGGTCTGGTCGGTGACGATGTCGATCGGCACCTTGCGGGAGAGTAACTCGGCAAACACGGTTGCGGCATTCCCGACCAGGCCGACCGACAGGGCCCGGCGGTCGGACTTGGCCGCGAGTACCCGAGCGATGGCATCGTCGATGTCGGCGGTCATTTCGTCGAGGTAGCCGTGGTCGACGCGGCGCTGCAGCCTTGCCGGGTCGACGTCGACGATCAGCACAACGCCGTCGTTCATGGTGACGGCAAGTGGCTGCGCACCGCCCATGCCGCCAGCCCCGCCGGTGAGAGTCAGCGTGCCGGCCAGGGTGCCGTTGAATCTTTTAGTGGCAACGGCACCAAACGTCTCATAGGTGCCCTGCAGAATGCCCTGGGCGCCGATGTAGATCCACGATCCGGCAGTCATCTGCCCGTACATGGTCAGCCCGAGGTGCTCGAGGCGGCGAAATTCGGGCCAGGTGGCCCAGTCGCCGACGAGGTTGGAGTTGGCGATGAGCACGCGAGGCGCCCACTCGTGGGTGCGAAACACGCCGACCGGCTTGCCCGACTGCACCAGCAGAGTTTCGTCCTTTTCCAGCGTCTCGAGGGTGCGCACGATTGCGTCGAAGCACTCCCAGTTGCGCGCGGCCTTGCCCGTGCCGCCGTACACGACGAGGTCATCGGGGCGCTCGGCAACCTCGGGGTCAAGGTTGTTCATGAGCATGCGCAGCGGCCCTTCGGTCTGCCAGCTCTTTGCGGTCAGCTCGGTGCCGCGGGCGGCGCGAACGGGGCGTGATCCGTGCATATTCTTGTCCTTCTGTTCGGGAATGAAATACTGCTGGGCTAGATCAAATCAGCGTCGGTCAGCCAGGCTATGGCGATCTCGGCGAGATTGGTGCCGGATGAGGCCTCGCTGTTCATCCGGATGAGGTCTTTCGTGGTGAGCTGGGCTGAAACGGCATTTAATGTCTCGGCGATGGTGCTGTCCAACTTTGCAGTCGTAATTACCGGGACCACATTCTCGGCGGCAAATAGGGACTTGTCATCTTCCAGTACGACGAGATCGTTGTCGGTTACGCCCGGATCCGTGCTGAAGATATCGCCGACCTGAATCTGTCCACTCGTGAGTGCGGTCATGGTCAAAGGACCGCCCGCATCGAGACTCACGAATTCTCGAAAATTGATCCCATAGACGTCGACCAGACCGATCACGCCGTTCACACGCGTCTTCCATTCTGGAGGGCCGCCGAGAGATAGCTCGGCAGCAACGGGTGCGAGATCGGAAATCTTCTCGAGATCGTATTTCGCTGCTGTATCGCTGGTCACGGCGAGTACATCCTTATCTTCAGCCAACGAGTGGTCGAGAAGGGACGTTCCGGTGGGCAGCTGGGTTGCCAATTCAGCCAACACGTCGTCGGTTGTGCTCGCTGTTGAACTGGTATCAAGATATTTCAGGAGGGCGCCTGAGTATTCAGGAATGAGGTCGATTGAGCCATCCTGCAGCGCTGCCATGTACACCTCACGGCTACCAATGTTGAATTGTTCCTTTACGTCAACTCCCGCAGCCTGCAGGGCTTCGGAATAGATACTTGCGATGAGCTGGCTTTCTGTGAAGTCGGCTGATCCAATGATTACCTGGTCACCGGACGACCCGGTCCCTGCACCAGCGCTGGCCAGAGGGTCTCCGCCAGAGCAGCCGGACAGGGCTAAAAGGCTGGCCGCGGCTAATGCCGAAATCGCAATGAGTTTCTTCATGGTGGTGCTCCTGATTTGAGTTGACACGGTGAGGTGGTGCGGTTTCACGAAGCGGTGAGCCGGATCGCGGTTGTCGGGACGATCTTGCGGGGTGCGCGAGTGGTCCGTTGAAGTCCTGGGGAAACGATGAGGCGTCCAACTGCAATGAACGCGAGTTCGAGAATGAGCGCCAGAGCTGCGAGCAAGATGGCGCCAGCCGCCATCTGGCTAAAGTCACCCTGCGCGCGCCCGTCAAGAATGAATCGACCGAGCCCTTGAAGGCCGAGATACGCGGCGACAGTGGCCGTCGAGACGATCTGTAGGGTTGAACTTCGAACGCCCGAGAGGAGAAGCGGCAAAGCGCACGGGAGTTGCACGAACCACAGGATCTGTACCTGGCTATACCCCATGCCCCGGGCTGCATTCACGGCTTCAGTATCTGCCGCCTGGATGCCGGCATAGGTACCCGTCAGAATTGGTGGCACCGCCAGGAGCACCAGGACGATAACCGTGGGGATTCCGTAAACCAATTGGCCCGGCACCACGGGTGAGAGGAGGAGGAAGAGCAGGACCAAGAGGCCGAGGGTAGGAAGAGCACGCAGCGCATTGGCGATGCCGGCAACAATACCCTCACCTTTACCCGTGAACCCGATATAGATTCCGAGCGGCACGGCAAAGAGGAGAGACAGTGCCAGCGCGACAGCAGAGTAGAAAAGATGAACACCGATCTGCATCGGGATGCCATCAGCTCCCGACCAGTGCGCTGGGTCGAGAAACCACTCGAGCAGGCTCATGCGGTCACGGTCTTCTGCCGCCAGGGCGTCAACAGCCGACCAAGCCAGACAATTAGAGAATCGAAAGCAATCGCCAACGCGACACACAAGAGGATGCCGGTGACGAGTGGAACATAGAGCCGCAGCTGAAAACCCTGTGTGAAGAGAGTTCCAAGTTGGGGGATGCCGAGGAGCGCCGCCATTGTGAGGATACTGACGTTGGATACAACGGCAATGCGCAGGCCCGCCGCAATAACAGGAATCGCATTGGGAAGTTCTACGAGCACCAAACGCTGCCAAGCGCGGTAGCCCATCGCATCCGCTGCTTGGACTGTTTCGTGTGGAACGGAGTTGAGGCCATCGGCGACGACTCGGACGAGTAGAGAGATCGTGTAGACGGTAAGAGCTACGACAACGTTGATCGGATCGAGAATCCGCGTGCCCAAAATCTGGGGGAGGATCACGAAAAGAGCCAGTGATGGCACGGTGTACAGGAGGCTGGCGGCGCCCACGATTGCGGGATAGCTGCGACGAGACCGGTGCGCCCACCAGCCCAATGGCAGGGCGACAATCAGACCGAGAATTGTCGGGATTACGGTGAGTCCAATGTGGTTGAGCGTCAGCTCGGTGATGCGGGGTAGGTTAGACCAGATCCAATCGACCGTCATGAGTTGGGTCTCGCTTCCTTCGCCTGGCCGATGGCGCTGACTATGTCGTGAAGGGTGACCGTACCGCGGAGTGCGCCAGCAGAGTCGATCATGACGGCGCGGCTGCTCGGGCTTGCCAACGCTGAGTTCAAGAGGTCACGAACACTGCCAGCTGCGGAGGTTACTGTACCGCTGAGGTTTAGGTCGCTCGCGGAAATGATATCGCCGGCGATCAATTCAACGTCGACCCACCCAACTGGCTGATTCACGGCGTTGACGGCCAAGATCCACCGGCTGGGGGTGCGCCCGATAGTGGATGTGTGTTGCCCGAGAGTGACGGTCTGTTCCGGAGTAACGGGGATTGAGTCATCCGTGTTCACGAAGCCGAGCGCTCGATAACCGCGAGCCGATCCGACAAAGTCGGCGACGAATGCATCCGTCGGATGGGCAAGCAGATCAGCGGGGGAGGCGACCTGCGCAAGAGTTCCACCGGTTCTCAGCACAGCCACCTGATCGCCCAATTTGAGGGCCTCATCGACATCGTGGGTAACCAGCACGATTGTCTTAGAGATGTCGGCCTGTAAACGTAAGAATTCGTCCTGAAGTTGAGCGCGAACGATCGGATCCACCGCGCTAAAGGGCTCATCCATGAGGAGGTAGGGCGGATCGGTGGCGAGTGCCCGTGCCACACCGACGCGCTGTTGTTGACCGCCCGACAGCTGCCAGGGATAGCGGCTCGCGAAGGACGAATCGAGTCCGACATGTTCGAGCAATTCCATGGCATGCATGCGCGTTTGTTTGCGGCTGCCACCCAGAAGTCGGGGGAGGGCTGCAACATTGTCCACAATGGTGCGGTGCGGAAAGAGGCCCGCGTTTTGGATGACATATCCGATTTTCCGCCGGAGTTGGACTGCATTCATCGATTGCGTGTCGACGCCGTCAAGGCTGATCGTTCCCGAAGACGGCGCGATGAGTCGGTTAATCATTCGCATCGAGGTCGTCTTGCCGCAGCCAGACGGACCCACTAATACCGTCAGTTTTCCGTTCGGTGCGTTGAGGCTGAGATTGTCGACGGCAACGGTGCCGTCGGGGTACACCTTAGAAACGGCGTCGAAGAAAATCATGGTTGCTCGCCTTCTGTCATGGGAAGAATTCGTTTGCTGAGGCCAGCCGAAGCGTCGGCCGTCGCAGCGACAAGGGCGCGACCATATTGCGCTCGATCACGAGGCGTGATGCGATAACTGGGAATAACTAGGCTCAGTGAAGCAACGATTCGATCGTCGGAGTAGATCGGGGCGGCAATTGCCGTGACATCCGGTTCGATTCCTTGGTCGACGACAACGTACCCGTCGGAGGGGGTGCGCCCCAGAAGGACGTGCCCCGATGCCGAAGATTCGATTGGAATCACTCGGCCAACCCAACTGGTGTGACGCACTGAATGAGTGCCCTCGACGATGGCAATGTACAACGCCGTCGCGCGATGGCCTTTCACGCCCAGGTAAACCGACTCGCCGGTCAGCGCGACCAGGTGCTCCATGATCGGACGGCATAGTTCCACGAGAGAGTCGTTGTTGAGCGACTGAGCACCCAATTGCATAAGCCTGCTGCCGGGCCAGTATGTTCCATCGTGTTCTTTGCGTACAAAACCGCTTGCTTCGAGAGTGCGCAGTAGGCGAAGTGCGGTACTCGGCGACAAATCGACAGCTCGGGAAGCCTCCGACAGATTGAGGCCGCGATCATCGCAAATAGTGGCGAGAAGGCTTAGCGCTCGTTCCACCGTGCGCGTCGATTGCTCAGGCATTTCGTCTCATTTCATTGAACAATTTCGACCAGTAAAATATACTTTTCATTGAATAGCAAGTATTTTATCTCTGGAACTTGCGCGGAAAGTCAGAAATACCTAGCAGTGGAGGTCAATTTGATTCATATGGCGGGGCATACGACAATTCGCGACATCACGGCAATCGCTGTGGCAAAGGCCTCTGTGCAGGTTGATCCGGACGTTTACGAATCGATACGAATCGCTGCAGAGCGCGCAGCACTACTCGGCCGCCGCGTCCCGACGTACGGGCGTTCAACTGGAGTTGGAGCGAATCGACTTGTGGTCGTTTCTGCAGGTGACAGCGAACACGGGTTGCGCCTACTTCGAAGTCATTCAACCGACGCAGGAGCACCGATCCCACCGAAAGTCGTGCGGGCCATGCTGGCGGTACGGTTGGCACAATTATGCGTACCGGGCAGTGGTATTCGCGTCGAGGTTCTCGATGGGCTCTCGCGCATGCTCAATGACGATGCTTTACCGTCTGTTCTTGAATCCGGAACGATCGGCACGGGAGACCTTGCGGCATTGGCCGGAACTGCTCTTACTCTCATGGGAGAGCGGCCCGCCTCGCGTTCCCTCGAAGCGATGTCGCCTTGGGGAAGTGAGAATGCTCTGCCCTTCATGAGCAGCAGTGCCCTCACAATTGGCCGTGCCTGTCTTATCTTGGATGAGCTCAAGGATCTCATGCACTCGATGCTTGCGATCTATTCATTGAGTTTTGTGGCACTCGATGCAAACCCTTCTCCGTTTAGCCATGCGGCCGTGGTCGCGTCGGTAACACCGGGGATGTCGGAGGTCGCGGCACGGCTGCGCGACTTGATTGGCGTACCTCGTTCTCCTGGGCGTATTCAGGATCCATTTGGGCTGCGTGCCTTCCCGATTAATTTCTCGGGCGTCTGGTCCGCAGCCACGCGGATGCGCGAACAAGTTGCGTCACTCCTGAACGTTGCGCAGGAAAATCCACTCTTCGTCTTCGACGGAGACGGCGGAGTCGTGCATCATGCGGGCTTCTACCAGTCTGCGCTTGCCCTCGCGACGGACGGGCTGAGCCTGGCTCTTGCGCAGACGGGGCCGATCGCGCTCTCCCGGATCCGAATGATGAATGAGCCGGATGTTACGGGGAAACGAGCGTTTCTTGCCGAAGGCCCAGCCGGGGCGTCGGGACTGCTCATGCTGGAATACATTGCCGCTTCAGCGCTCGTCGACATGCGTCAGGCTGCTCAGCCAGCATCCCTCAATACGGTCAGCCTGTCCCGCGGTACCGAGGAAGACGCCACATTCGCGCCTCGGGCGGTACTGCAACTGGAGCAGTCGGTTGCGGCGTTCCAAGTGATGCTCGCGTGCGAACTCGTGGAGACAACACGCTTGCTGCGCCAACGTGGCCTCAGCTCTGCCGAAATGCCGACCGATCTGCTGGCACACGTGGCGACAGTGGCATTCCGATTGCCGGATGCCGTTCACGACCGGTCATTGCGCGATGACCTGCAGCAGGCGCAGGGGCTACTCCCGGAAATTGCGGTCCTTAGCGGGTAGATTTCCGCTGAAGCGCGCCCACGACCACCATCGCATCCAACTCCTCGCTCCGCAGGATGCGGGAGAGCAGACCGTGCCGGGCGAAGATCTCGGTCGTCTGTGGGCCTTTCGCTGCCCGGTTTCAACCAGCAAGCATCCGCTCGGAGAGAGCCAGTGTGACGCGGTGGCAATGATGCGCCGCTGAAGGTCGAGGCCATCGTCACCGCCATCGGCCGAAGCGTGCGGCTCGTTGAGACGGCGCTCGATCATCGCACTGAGCTGGTCGGGCGACTGCTGCACGGACATCAGCACGCCGGTCTCCTCCGCGGCGAAGAGGCAGCCGGCAGCGCGCAACAGTCCGGCTATGCCAACCAAATCGGGGGTGGGCGCGGGCAGGGGACACCTCCCGTCGAAGCTGGGTGGAGGCATCCTACGCCCGGGTCTTGAAGGGTGTGCGAACTGTGGTTACCCTGAAAACATGTGCCGAAACATTCACGTCCTGCATAACTTTGAACCCGCCGCGACGGACGATGAGGTGTATGCGGCCGCGCTTCAGTACGTGCGCAAGATCAGCGGGTCGACGCATCCGTCTAAGGCCAACGAAGAAGCCTTTGAGCTCGCCGTGCACGAGATCGCGCACATCTCCCGGCACCTGCTCGAAGATCTGGTGAGCTGCGCGCCACCGAAAAACCGGGAGATCGAGGCCGAGAAGACCAAAGCGCGCTCGCAGAAGCGGTTTGCTGCCGCTTAGCGGTTGTGACGATCCGCGTAGAGCACCATGACGGCCGCCACCACACTGGCTGCAGCGCCAAAGGCCAGACCGAAGGCGATGGTGATGCCCGCATATAGCCCGTCGTCCAGCATCGTCAAGACGATCGCCAACACGATCGCCAACAGCAGGACACCGCCCATCGCACCGAATGCGGCGGCAGTTGTGCGCACGCGCCGCGATTTGGTGAGCTGTCGATCTACTATCGCAACGGTCGAGAGACCGCCAAGAAGTGCGACCGCCCCAATGATCAGGCCGATCACGCCGTAATTCGACATGGAACGTATGACAAACCAGAACCGAAACTGGGTTTCACCGCTGCCGGCATCGGTCATCACGATGGCGACGCAGGCCGCAATTAAAAACCCCACGATCGGTGCGAACACCGCGATGCGCCAGTAGCGCCGAACTATCATGTGCCCACCCTACGTTGCGACGGGTCGCACCGGCCGGCTAGAAGTCGACCCAGGCGCTGGGCAGCGGATGCCGCGCCCGCTCTGGCTGGGTACGCTCGCTTCGTCGCTCGGCCCGGTACACCAGAAACGCTGCCACGATTCCTACCGCGATGGCGAGCGCTACGGTGAACATGACCAGGAGATACGCCCAGCCGTTGGCTCCGATCGCCCACTGCACCGTGGCAAAAACGATCCCCAAAACCAGCACGCCGCCGGTCGCGCCGAGGGCCGCGAGAGCGGTGCGCGAGCCCGCTGATTTTGCGAGGTGTCGATCGGAGCTGGCGATGAGAAGGACGCCGCCGGTCAGCGCGGCAATGGCGACCATAAAGCCAAAAAAGCCGTAGGCCAGACCTGACCGCGCCAGATAGGCGACCATCTGACCCGATCGCGCCTCGGGGTTTCCCGTCATGGCGATAAGCCCGAATAGGGTGACCCCGAGGAGAAACCCGAGTACTGGCGCTATCAGCGCGATGCGCCAGTACCGATGAACCATCGTGGCTCCCACACCATGGGGAATAGTGTTCATGCCTGTCTCCGGAGAGTCGATTCGAATCGCACGGCTATTTTCGTTTTACTCCTGGTAATTCTTGATGGTTTCGCGGATGTCGCTGGCAAAAAGATAAATTTCGTCAAGGCTTTCGATAGGGTGGCGTGTCTCAACTTTGGCGGCATCGAAGACACCGAGATATTTCTGCTTCTTTCCATTGAAATGAAGCCGGGCGACGGGCTTGCGATTGTTATCGTCGAGAAGCACGGCAAAATACGATTTTGAATCTCGGTGTGTCACTCTTGGGGGCTTTACTTCGCTACAGGCAATGGCTTTGATAATTTGATACCCCTCGAGTTCTTCCAGGGTCGTCTCGATCTCTGTGTCACGGGCCAGATCGACCTCAACAATGTCGTGGCTGTTGATGGCTCCATCTCGGGCTCGTGCATCTGCCCCCGAATAATTTGAACCGCCCAGCGCCGTCTTCAACCGGTCGTTGACTTGATCGTTCAAGAACTGTTTCGTCGACTTAGCCACCAAAGTGGTGAATTGTTCACGAACCCTCTGGGTAAAGGCTCCTTCGTAGACGCGCGTGGTGAAGAAACGGATCCAGTCGTCTTCAGGGTCCGTGAACTGAGCGGCGATGGTCCGCTTGATCTGGCCAATGTACTTGAGCTCTTCAGCAGAGTTGATGATGGAGTCGAGGTCGAAGACCTCCTTGGTCAGCTTCCTCAGTTCAGGAATAAGCGTTTCGTCTATGTCCATCAAATCGAGTACCAGAAACGGCTTTGAGTCCATGCGGTTGGGCACGTCCAAATCCGTGTAGAACTGGTAAATCTCGCCATTTGTGAGCACGGCAATACGCGCATTGGTTACCGCGAAATAACGAAAGAGCTGCGAAGCATGCTCAATTTTTAGCGCTTCCGTGGACTTCTTGCATTCGATGAGAATCTGAACTTCGCCGTCGCGCATGATCGCATAATCGACTTTTTCGCCTTTTTTTACACCGACGTCAGCAGTAAATTCCGGAACGACCTCCAGCGGATTGAATACGTCATAGCCCAAGATTGTCGAGATAAACGGCATGATAAATGCGTTCTTTGTAGCTTCTTCAGTCTGAATTGCGTCGCGTTGGTTACGCACCTTGAGAGCCAATGCCTCAATTAGTTCTGCAAATTCCATGTTTCCCCCCGTTTGTCGTTCTGCAACTTCGACCTTATCGGCAGCACGTAATCTCGTGAACGAAACCAGGCGCTTCAGGGCGTGCCGCGGGATACGGTCCAGTCGTGTCTGAACTAGGGCATAACCGCCGCAACGTGCTCAAAGGTGACCCACTGGAACACCGCCAAGAGCGGCTTTCTGAACCCGATCCTGCCGCCGTCGCCGTCACCCGCAGTAGCACTGACGTGCGTGATCTCGCCGGCAATCCCGTCTCGACGAGCATCTGGATGTTCACCACGGAAGATTCACCACGGAAGATTCACCACGGAAGGTTGATGACGGGCAGCTAGCATCAAGGGATGCCTGACCTCATCTGCTCCGAGTGCGCCGCAAGCTACCCGGTCGAGAGTCTGGTCTGGCGCTGCACCTGCGGCGGCCTTCTCGACGTCGCCGAATTCGACATTGAAGTGGATGCCGCGGCGCTGCCCAGCCGCGTCCCGTCGCTCTGGCGCTATGCCGAGGCGCTACCGATCGACGTCGACCCGGCGATCACCCTGGGAGAGGGCTTTTCGCCCCTCGTGCCGTCCCGCGCTTTCGCCCACGTGCAGCTGAAACTCGACTTTTTGCTGCCGACGCTCTCGTTCAAAGACCGCGGCGCGGTCTTGCTCGCAACCCTCGCTCATCGGCTCGATGTCACCAACGCCATGGTCGACAGCAGCGGTAACGCCGGCACGGCAATCGCGGCGTATTTCGGGCGGGCGGGCATCGGCTGCACGGTGTACGTTCCCGAGTCCACTTCGCCTGGCAAACTCGCGCAGATGCGTGCGCACGGTGCCACGGTCGAACTGGTACCCGGCTCGCGCGCGGATACCTCCGCGGCGGCCCTGCGGGCGGCGGGCCGACCCGGTGTTATGTACGCGAGCCACGTATATCACCCGTACTTTGTGCACGGCGTGAAAACGTACGGCTATGAGATCTGGGAACAGCGCGGGCGATCCCTGCCCGAGACGGTGGTGGTTCCGGTCGGCAATGGCACACTGGTGCTGGGCTGCTACCTCGCCTTCAGCGAACTGGTCGCCGCTGGTCTCGCCGAGAGGATGCCGCGGATCGTCGCGGTGCAGGCATCCGCTTGTTCACCGCTGGAACAGGCGATGGCGCAGGGACTCGCGGCACCCACTGCGGTCGACGGCGGTGCCACCATCGCGGAGGGTATCGCCATCGCCGCGCCGCCTCGTGGCCGACAGATTCTGGCCGCCGTGCGGGCCACCGGTGGCACGATCGTCTCCGTCAGCGACCGGCAGACCGCGGCCGCGCGCCAGGAACTGGCCGACGAGGGACTCTTCGTCGAACCGACCTCGGCTGTCTGCTTCGCTGCTGTGCGCGCGGCAGTCGACTCGATGTTTAACAAAGCCAGCCCTACCTGGGCACTGGCAGCGAGCTTGCTCACGGCCGAGTCCGTGGTCGTGCCACTGTGCGGTGCCGGCCTGAAATCATCCGTGTGATGTCGGACTTTGACAACGACGCCGGTCCCACCTGCCCGGCCTGTGGCACCGAGATGATCCCGGACGGCGTCGATACCGCTGACGGTCTGGAAGAGTGCCATCGGTGCCCACGATGCCGTCTGGTCATCGTCGTGCCGGGAGAGGCCCCCGAAAGCGCCCAACGCGACGAATAACTTTTCAATTGCAGAAGAATCGCATTTATTCTCTCGACCTTCTTGGAAAAGACCCACTGTTCTTGCGCCAATCTGGGTTTATCAGCCGGTATCGGCTCGTTGAGTCAGAAGTCCCGGCTCAGCCCAACTCACACGTCGAAGGAATTAACATGACTGTCTACCAGAAAGACATCGCGGCCATCGAAGCCCTCAAGCAGCAGGTTGGAAGCAGCTGGGACGCCATCAACCCCGAGTCCGTCGCCCGCATGCGCGCCCAGAACCGCTTCAAGACTGGCCTGGAAATCGCGCAGTACACGGCGGACATCATGCAGAAGGACATGAAGGAGTACGACGCTGACTCCTCTATTTACACCCAGTCGCTCGGTGTGTGGCACGGCTTCATCGGCCAGCAGAAGATGATCTCGATCAAGAAGCACCTCAAAACCACCAACAAGCGCTACCTGTACCTGTCGGGTTGGATGGTTGCTGCGCTGCGCAGCGAGTTCGGTCCGGTCCCCGACCAGTCCATGCACGAGAAGACGGCCGTTCCCGCGCTGGTCGAGGAGCTGTACACCTTCCTCCGCCAGGCAGACGCCCGCGAACTCGACCTGCTGTTCACGGCCCTCGACAACGCCCGCATCGTTGGCGACGACGCCAAGATCGCCACGCTCACCGGTCAGATCGACAACTACGAGACCCACGTCGTGCCGATCATCGCCGACATCGACGCCGGTTTCGGAAACCCCGAAGCCACCTACCTCCTGGCCAAGAAAATGATCGAGGCCGGCGCCTGCGCCATCCAGATCGAGAACCAGGTCTCGGATGAGAAGCAGTGCGGTCACCAGGACGGCAAGGTCACCGTTCCTCACGAGGACTTCATCGCCAAGATCAACGCAGTTCGCTACGCGTTCCTCGAGCTCGGCATTGAAAACGGCATCATCGTGTCCCGCACCGACTCGCTCGGTGCCGGCCTCACGCAGAAGCTCGCCGTGACCTACCAGCCCGGTGACCTGGGCGATCAGTACAACTCCTTCCTCGACGTTGACGAGATCACCGAAGCCGACCTCGGCAACGGCGATGTCGTCATCAAGCGCGACGGTAAGCTACTGCGCCCGAAGCGTCTGGCCAGCAACCTGTTCCAGTTCCGCGCTGGAACCGGCGAGGCCCGCTGCGTGCTCGACAGCATCACGTCGCTGCAGAACGGTGCCGACCTGCTCTGGATCGAAACCGAGAAGCCGCACATCGGTCAGATCGCGGGCATGATGAACAAAGTTCGCAAGGCCATTCCGAACGCCAAGCTGGTCTACAACAACAGCCCGTCGTTCAACTGGACCTTAAACTTTCGTCAGCAGGCTTACGACGCACTTCTCGCCGAGGGCAAGGACGTCTCTGCTTACGACCGCGCCAAGCTCATGAGCGTGGACTACGACGAGACCGAACTGGCCTTGAACGCCGACGAGAAGATCCGTACTTTCCAGCGCGACAGCTCGAAAGACGCTGGTATCTTCCACCATCTCATAACCCTGCCGACGTACCACACGGCCGCGCTCTCGACCGATGACCTGGCCAAGGGATACTTCGCCGACCAGGGCATGCTCGCCTACGTCAAGGGCGTGCAACGCCGCGAAATCCGTGAGGGAATCGCCACGGTCAAGCACCAGAACATGTCGGGCTCCGACTTGGGTGACAACCACAAGGAGTACTTCGCCGGCGAAGCCGCGCTGAAGGCTGGCGGCGTGAACAACACGAGCAACCAGTTTGACGAACCGGCTTTGAGTAGCCACTGACAACAACTGCAGCATCGACGAAGCCCCAGTCGACTGACTGGGGCTTCGTCGCGTGCTCAAACGGTCAGAGAAGAAAAGTGATAGGCGTACGCTAAAAGAAAAACCGCCACGCCGAACAGGAGACACCATGACCGCCGAACCGATTACCATTTCTGCAGGTCCGCTCGCGCACGAGCACACTCCAGCCACCAAGAGCGCTGCAGAAACCTGTTCCTGCGGCCACGACGCGAGCGAAGCGATCGTTCTCGATAGCCGCACCATTCCGCACGCGGTGCGCCACGCCGCAATTTTCGGTGCCCTCGACGCGATCCAGCCCGGAATCTCCCTCGACCTGATCGCCTCGCACAACCCGCTGCCCCTGCTCGCGACGCTGCAGCGCACGAAGCCCGACGTTTTCACGATCAGCTACCTGCAGGAGGGGCCTGAGGTGTGGACCGTGCGTCTGACTCGGACCGCGTAGTCCTTCAGGCTCGGTAACCGCAAGATAAGCTCCGTGAAACCCAGTCTCAAACTTCGGCTCTGGCACCAGACCACGGGCATGCTCGTTCCCACCTGGCTGATCCTCGGAATTGTCAGCGTAATACTTTACCGAGATTCATCATTCGGGCCGTGGCTGATGGTACATCTGCTTCTGCTCGGGGCGCTCTCGACTGCGATTTTGGTCTGGAGTCAGCACTTCGCCGACAGTCTGCTGAAGAACGCCCCACCGGGCGGCCGATACTGGCTCGGTGTTCGGTTGACCGTTCACACGGTCAGCGCAGCCGCCGTGATGATCGGAATCACGCAGGCCTGGTGGTTCGTTGTGCTGGTCGGCGGGAGCCTCGTCGGGATCAACGCCGTGCTGCACGCCGTCATTCTCTTGGGGCAGATGCGCGGCGCGCTCCCGGCCCGGTTCGCGCCGCTCGTACGCTACTACATTGCCGCTGCGGGATGCCTGGTCGTGGGCGTCACCCTCGGCATCCTGATGGCACACCCGAGCAGCGACCTGGCTCCCTACGAACGGCTCTATATCGCCCACATCGGGCTGAACCTGCTCGGCTGGGTGGGGCTGACGGTGATCGGCACCGTCACTCTGCTGCTGCCGACCGTGCTGCATGATCGAGTTCTTCATACCCCGACGGCTGCCGCACCCCGCACCCTGCCCCTCCTTCTCGCCGGTTTGACGGTTCTGGGCGCTGGCACCTACGCGGACTCGCGACTCATCACAGCGGCCGGCATCCTGATCTACCTGGTCGGGTTCGTTCCGGTTTTGCTCGAACTCGCTGGCCACCTGCGACGCTCGCCCGCAGTCAGTTATGCCGGATGGAGCATCACCGCCGCCCTGATCTGGTTTGCCCTGTGCGCGATCGGATTCGGTATTGTCGTGGCGACCGCTGCCAGTTGGGCGGATGCCGCGGCTGGACTCGAAGCACTCGTTCCTTATTTAGCGGTCGGCTTCGGCGCCCAGATCATGATCGGCGCGTTGAGCTTCCTGATTCCGGTGGTGCTCGGCGGCGGCCCGAAGGCGGCCAAGGCCACCGCACATGAGCTCGACCGGGCCGGCCTGTTCCGGGTGACCGTGGTCAACGGTGCCCTGATTCTGACACTGCTTCCCCTGGCAGCGTTCGTCACTGACACACTCGCCGCGCTGGTTCTTGCCACACTCGCCTGCTTTATCGTGCTCATGGTCCGGGCGCTGCGCATCAATCGCAAGACCCGCACGCCGCCGGGTGCCGGGCTCCCCCCGCTGACCCGCGACACCGACGCGGAGCCCGCACCACCGTCATATTCTCTAATCGGAATATTCGTGGCGGCCGCGACCACGCTCGCCCTGACGCTCGCCCTCGGCGTGGTCCTTGATCCGGCGGCGGGTGTCGCCTCAGGTACGGGAAGCAGTAGAGTCGCCACAGGCCACACCACCACCGTTGACGTGACGATGGGCGACACCCGATTCAGTCCAGACAGTATCGATGTTCCGGTCGGTGATGTTCTCGTTATTACCCTGCGCAATGACGACGGCATGCTGCACAACCTCGTGTTCGACAGCGGAGTCGACTCCGGACCGGTCGAGCCCGACGTGACGACCACCGTCGACGTCGGTGTGATCGGGGCCGATCTGAACGGCTGGTGTTCCCTAGGCGGTCACCGTCTGCTGGGAATGGTGCTGACCGTGAATGCGGTCGGTGCGGCCGCGGCCGACTCCGGCACTGCCGACGCCGTGGACCATGGCGCGATGGACGATGAGCAAAATGGTAGTTCCGCTGCGGACGACATTGATCTGAGGGCTGAGCCGGGAAGCGACTTTGTCGCACGCGATGCGAAACTTGGGGCCGCGACATCCACTGTCGTGCATGAGAGCACGATGACCGTCAGTAATACGAAGACCGAGATCGCGCCGGGCGTTACGCAGATGCTGTGGACCTACAACGGCACCGCGCCCGGGCCCGTGCTGCGTGGCACGGTCGGCGACGTGTTTGAGATCACCTTCGTCAACGAGGGAACGATTGGCCATTCACTGGACTTTCACGCCGGATCGCTCGCGCCCGACCGGGCCATGCAGACCATCGACCCCGGGGAGAGCCTGATCTACCGGTTCACTGCAACCCGGTCGGGTATCTGGCTGTACCACTGCTCCACGATGCCCATGTCGGCTCATATCGCCAACGGCATGTTCGGCGCGGTCATCATCGATCCGGCTGGGCTGGCCGAGGTGGACCGGGAATACCTGCTGATCCAATCGGAGTTCTATCTCGGACAGCAGGGCGCTGAGGGCGACGCGGTGAAGGTGCAGACGCAGCTTCCCGACCTGGTGACCTTCAACGGGTACGCCAACCAGTACGTCCACGCTCCGCTGTCGGCGACCGTCGGCGAAAAGGTGCGCATCTGGGTGCTCGATGCCGGACCGAACACGAATAGCTCGTTCCACGTCGTTGGCGGCCAGTTCGACACCGTCTTTGCCGAGGGCGACTATCGGTTAAAGGACGGCGGCAGCACCGGAACGGGGGGATCGCAGGCCCTCTCACTGCTGCCGGCGCAGGGCGGATTCGTCGAGATTACCTTCCCAGAAGCCGGCAGCTACCCGTTCGTGACCCACGTCATGTCCGACGCCGAAAAGGGGGCCCAGGGCCGGTTCCTGGTCACCGACTGACGCTCAGGCCCGGCTTCCGGCCTTGGGTGCCTTCTCGGACGAAGGGGTGGATTTGCTCTCGCTTTCGTTGGTCGGTGCGATGGCGAGTACAACGAGGACGCATGCGATGACCGCGAATCCGATCCATCCGACCGTTGTCAGTCGCTCGCCGACGATGAGAAGGGCGAGGATCGCAGGGATCGCCGGTTCCGTGAGTGTGATTGTGGTGGCGGTACTGGCCGAGACGCGAGTCAGGCCAAAGCGGAAGAGGAGGTAGCCGAGAAACATCGGAATGATGGCCATGTACACGGCAACGCTGAATGCCTGGGCGGATGCGAGCAGCGGGGCACCGTTGACAATGAGCACGGGCAACAGGAGCATGCCACCGAGTCCGAACACGGACCCCATGGCTGCGGCGCGGCTGATGCTGTGGTTCATGAGGTGGTGTGCTGCCCAGGAATAGGTGGCATAGGTTGCCCCGGCGATGAGGCCGAGTGCGATGCCGGCCACGGTCTGACCTGTCGATTCGGCGGCATCCGTCATCTTGGACAGGCACAGCAGCGTGCTGCCAATGATTCCCAGGCCTGCGGCCAGTGCCCACCATAGGCTGAGTCGTCTGCGTTCGAGCAGGAGTTCGAGTAGACCAGACGCGAGAGGCGCGGAGGCGAGCGATATCACTGACCCGATAGCGACGCCCGCAAAGTGCAACGGTTCTTATCCCCAGGGGTCCTGACATAGAGGTCTGTTAACGCCAATCGAAAATGGGCCATTTGTGCGGCGGTTTCTGGCCCTGTTTTCAGTTGGCGTTAACAGGGAACCCCTTACTGGACACTCGAACTTGTAGACCTTTATGGATTGCATCTTCGCGCCCGTAATCTGCAGAGAGATTGGTCGCGCGACGAATCCGCGATATAGCGCACCGCCGTCTCGCTATCCATAACAATCGTCGTTCTGCGAACGGACCGATTGCTAACGCCGGCCGAAAATGGAGTCAGCGACCAAAGCCATCGTCGCCCGCTATCTTGAGTGGATGACGCGTTCACCGAAGGCACCAGATATTGCGCGCCCCCTATGGCATTGGACGGTTCCGGCCGTAATAGTCGTCGCTGCTTCGATTTGGATAACCTCGGCACTTCAGCCGGTAACGCTCGAGTGTCCAGCGGTCTTTCCCACGCTGGAGGGCTGCACAATCGGCGTAGGAATGCACATCACGCTCGTGATGAGCGTCATTCTCTTCGGGCTATTCACGGCACTGCTGCTGGTCGGTGTCGTTGTGAGGGAAAGTCACCGCAGCAAATTTCTTCAGATCGTTATGGTGGCCATCATCATTGCCACCCTCATTGGGCCGTTGTGGACGCTAGGTTCCTTTGGTTTTTTTCATGCGAGGCAGTGAGAATTAACGCGCACCCACGCCCCTGGCCCTTGGGTCATCGGCTAAATCACTGATCTGATGCCTCGGTACGCTTAGCCCGGCTCGGAGGAAGAGTCGACGGAATTGATCCTCTCAAGTTCCGCCCTGCAAGGCGGATCGTTTTCGAGGAGCGCTCTTAGGAAAATCACAATGCGAGCCGGGCCTTGGACTAGTCCATGGCCGGCAAAATTATCCCGGTAAGTCGACTCCCACAACCGTCGTTCAAGACCCGGTTGGATCTGGTCGATTGGCAGCCACTCGTAGCCAGAAGAGATGTGGAGAACACCGCCTGGTTTGGGGTCGAAGAACGATCGATCATCCTCAATGACGGTAAAAGGCAGCTGGTGAGAGATCCGGTCCCGAATCCACAGAAGGCCGGGAATTAGCCTTCCGAAATCGTCTGCATCGCGAGCGGCTTTCTATACACCAAGATTGTTCGCTTCGCGAAATTGCTCGTCGAGACTCGCGATCCACCATGTTGCCTCACTCACGTACGCATAAGCGCGGTGAGACATCTCCTTTCGATCAGGTCCTTGGATAATCTCCTGCGTAGCGTGGACGAGACGCTCAATCTCAACGAGGGCGGCCGCTGCCGCTAGTGCATCGTTCGGTGAGTTCACTACAGGCTGTTCCACACGCTCATTCTGACAGCGCGCACGTTACTTCGCCGCGACAAACGTAAAAGAGATCAGTCCTGGCGCCGTAGCCTGCAACTCTCGAACTACCTTTGGTGGGTTGAGCCCGCGGAGCGCCCGTAAGCCGAACCCTCTACGGGACGAACAATTGCGCTTCAGTCTTTAGATCCGGCGTGCGGGATAAGTCAGAATAGAACGCGCACATAACTATGGATCTACCGCTAAGCATTGGTATAGTCATTCCATGGCCACGTTTGACGAAAAGTTACCCTGGGCGCCGATCGGTTACGAGGAACGGCCCTGGCGCAGCGTCCAAGACGACTATGGCTCACGAACGCAGAAGCGTCTGGCATCCGGGCCGTACTTGGCGTCGGTGCCCGCATTCATTGCCGATCTCGATATCCCGCTGAACAGCGAACTCCACGCGCTGACCGAAGAGGCCGCCAGCGAGCTTGCCCGCTTCGATGCCGAAGTGGGACAGATCGCGGCACCATTCGCATCCATTCTCCTGCGCACGGAGAGCGCCTCCAGCTCAGAGATTGAGAATCTCACGAGCGGAGCACGCCAGATCGCCCTGGCGGAGATCGGTGGGCACGCCTCGAAGAACGCACAGCTTATCGTCGGCAACGTCCGAGCGATGCAAGCGGCCCTGGCACTCTCCGAGTCCATCGACGGACGCGCCATCCTGGAAATGCATCGCGCACTCCTCGAGCACAGCAATCCGGACATCGTCGGTCACTGGCGTGACCAACAGGTCTGGATCGGAGGTGGGAACCTCGGGCCCCACACCGCACAGTTTGTGCCGCCGCATCACGATCGAGTTCTCGAACTCATGGACGATCTCGTCGCCTTCGCCAGCCGCGACGACCTTCCTTTGCTCGCTCAGACCGCGATCGCTCACGCTCAATTCGAAACAATCCACCCGTTCCCTGACGGCAACGGAAGAGTCGGTCGCGCGCTTATTCAGGCGATGCTGCGTGCTGGGAAGCTCACTCACAATGTGGCCGTTCCGGTATCCGCGGGGCTCCTCCACGACACCAGTCGATATTTCGAGTCCCTCAGCGCATACCGGTCCGGGGATATTGTCCCGATAATCCGCTCCATCGCGGAGGCATCGTTCGCCGCGGTGCACAACGGACGCATCCTCGTAGCGGATCTAGAAACTGTGCAGGTCGACTGGCGCGGGCGCATCAACGCAAGACGAGACTCGGCGGCCCATCGACTAGTAGGCGTTTTGCTTCGTCAACCCGTGATCGGAGCGGTCGCAGCCGCGGCTGAGCTTGGCGTCTCGACAGTCAACGCTCAGGTCGCTATCGACCGACTCGTTGACGCTGACATTCTGACTCAAATTACCGACGGACGGCGAAATCGAATCTGGCTCGCCAAAGACGTCGTTCGGGTCCTTGACGAATTTGGCGCCCGGGCGAAGAGGCGCCGATAGTCGGTGTTCCGCGTCGCCGGTTGGGGACAACATGCAGAGCCGGGGGTCGGGGCGCGCAATGTCTCATAGGGGAACGTCTACCGGGATAGTTGACGCTGGCACACCGGGGCTCACCATGCATAGCTGCTCTGGGCAGCTATGCAGCTTGTAATTGACGGTAGGAAGTGAGGGCGGTGTTCCCTGCGCGCACGATGTACAAACCATACGCGCTGGTGACCAGCGCCACCCCGAATCCGGTAACGCCCCAGGTCACGTGCCAGTCCATTCCGGTCTGGCTTGCCAGGTAGAGTCCGGTTCCCGCGACGATGAGAATGAACCCACCGAGGTAATAGTCGACTGTTCGTCCGAAGATTGCGGGCATAGGGAAGAAGTGAAGTCCCACGATCAGGACGACCACAGGGAGGATCCATACGTATTGACCGAGAACCGCGAGTACATCAACCGAGGTGACGATGAGCGCACCCTGGATGCTGCTCACGAGTGTCATGCCCTGGGAAATGCGGGCGTCGTCCGCATTCGTCTCGTTCGGTACTCCACCAGCAAGCTTGATCAGTTTTGCAGCACGAATAGCCAGGAAGACCGACCAGGCAAGTGCCGCTACGAAAAAGATCGTTCCAAGAATTGGCCAAGCAAGCACTGGCCAAATGGCGTACACAGGGGTGAAAACAGCCATCGGAATGAGTCCCGAGGCGATGCCCCGGACGATCGGTCCAACTCGTGCAGTGAAATCATCCATCGAACGGTTGCCTCCCCCTGGGTCAGTCAGAAGCAACCCATACGAGGCCGACATGTATAGCGCTCAACCTCAAGATGTTCTGGGCCCCGCCGTAGAAGGGTCACGGTCAGGGCATCGGCTCACTCCGGTGAAGGACGACCGGATTCCCGTAGCGGGAACCTTCTACCGGCCGCCGATTTTTCTAGCGATGTTGAGCCGCCGCGCCACGACCGCTACGCTCGTGGCACTGGAGGTCCCGGAGCTTGGCGCTCGTCCACCTTGGTTAAAAGCGCCCTTGGACCCTTGGAGTGGGCGACCCGGCCTGAGTGGTAACGAGTTGTCACCATACGGCTCTGTAGTGCTTCATTCTGCGCGCCGTAATGCCACACTCGTGACATGACTTCCAATATCCGGTTGAAGAGTCGCCTCGGATTTGTGTTTCCCGCGGTGGGCATTGTGGTCGTTACTTGGCCCGTATTCTGGATGGCGCAAGGATTCCCCACGGCGTGTAACCTCGTCGCCCCGTGTTCGGGACGTGAGGTCAGGGTGGCGCCCGCTCTGCTTTTCGGCGGGATGATGCTTGCACCGTTGGCGGCTGTGATTCTCATGTCCGTCGTTCGCTCACCGGTGGGCTGGCTCGTTCGACTGTCCTATGTCGCCCTCGTGCTGCTAGCGGTTGTCGGGTACGTCGTCATCAGCTTCAGCGGCGGGTTCAGCGTTGATGCTGCATTCCTCGCGGGTCTCCTCGGAACGATCGGGACGGCACTGCTCGCATATGTGGGAATCATTGCTCTTCGACGCGAGACTTGAGCAGCTACGCTTCCAAGCCGGGACTAGGCTGGTGAGCCCTCTATCCGCAACGGCATAGTGCAGGTGCCCTGCCGATTCCCCGCGCCACGCGGCGCGCCATCCGTGATGGCGGATTGGTGCCGAACTCCGACGTCGAACAGCTCGGACCATGCTTCGCCGAATAGCTTGCAGCCCCAACGGAGCGAGAGTCGAAAGAGCGCCCGTCGGGGAACCATCTGCGGGGCGAGCCCCCGTAACGATCGCCTACCGACTCCATGTGGGGCTAGTCTTCGCCCATAGAATGTGACCATGAGTCCGAATCGACCGGCGCTGATCGCGATCGCGATTGCCGTAGCAGTCGGCATGTGTGGGTGCACGACTGAGCCGTCGAAAGCAACTCCGGCAGGCGCTGCAACAACCGCATATCCTGGCGCGCCGACACCTCTGCCGAGTGGTCTGGTCGACCCTTTTGCGGGCTACGCAACAGTCGTCGACGGGCGGCTGGCGATTGTCCTGTCCGGCAGCTCGAGTTGTCCGCCGCACGCGGACTCAGCGGATCTGGCGACGATGACGTTCGGATTCTCGGTCGATGCGGAAGGCCCGTGCACAGACGATTTGGCCCCCACGACGTTCGAGTTCGACGTGCCATCAACCGAGAATTTGCCGACGTTCATCACGATAAACTTCACGTCCGGCGACGCGTCCAGCTCTCAGCTGCCGGTTCTGCGGTAAGCATCGATCGCGCACGGCCGTGCCTGCAACCAGCCAACACTTTCTCAAGGTGTGACCGCAGGAAATTGTCGAGACTCACGATGCTGCGCGCTATGGCTGCAAAAGGCCACCATTTGCCGCTGCGATTCACAGCGAACTCTATTGCAGTTCCTTCTTACCTACGCTTTGTTCGTGGATTCGTAAGGGTGGATTCGCAAGGGGAAGGAGCAATGCCTTAAGGCAGATGATCGAGCGGATCCGATCTGACAGTATGAGGGAATGAATCACATCCTTCTGCCGGCCGCTATCGCTGTGCTCGTCGTTGGAGCGGTCGGGAGTGCATTGGGTGGGTTCTATCCAACTACTTTGAGTCGGTGCCTCTAATTGTGGTGAGATGGGTCCTCTCGACAGGCTTGGGGCTGCTCGCCCTCGGTGGGCTGCTCTACGCGTGGCCAATGTTCTTAGGCTTCTTCGCCCAGCCGGCATAAGCGGAGCCGCTCAGCCGGTGCAACTGCGAAGTTCCCGCAAGCCGGACACCTGCTGCTAACGAAGAACGATGAAGCCTTTCAAACCACCTAAAAATAGGTGTTGCTTCGATCAATAGAATCCCGCGAGGGATAAACGGGACACTGAAAAAGTACGACCAGGATGCCTATCTGCCCCGTTCGCGTATCCACCAACGGCCAAGACCTCACGGCCCAAAAGAACGCCCTCGCCGCCCTCGGTGTCTCACTCCAAAAGACGTTCACCGATCAGGGCCTCACCGGAACAATCCGGGCCCGGCCAGGTCTTCGCGAAGCGTTAGCCGCATGCCGAGCCGGCGACACCCTCGTCGTGACCAAGCTCGACCGACTAGCACGCTCGCTTCGCGATGCCAAAGATATCGTTGATGATCTCACTCTTCGTGAAGTGAAGCTCAGCCTCGGCGGCTCCGTTCACGACCCTACCGACCCAGTTGGCAGGCTCCTTTTTAATGTGCTCGCGATGGTCGCTGAATTCGAGGCCGACCTGATCCGCGCCAGAACTCGCGGAGGGATGCAAGTCGCCAAAGCGGCTGGCCGGCTGCGCGGCAAGCAGCCCAAACTGTTGCCGGCGCAGGAGAAGCACCTGGTCGAGGTGTACCAGCGGGGCGAGCACACCACCGCGCAGATCGCAGAACTGTTCAGCGTCGCCAGGTCCACGGTCTGCCGGGCAATCCAACGAGCCGGGGACACCGCCGGCTGAACGTGCGTCGTGCAGAGGAGTACGGGTAACGGGTGTTTTGTGCAGAGGAGTACGGAAAAGCCAGTGGACAGCGATGGCACTATCGCGCGGTCATAGTGCCCCTGGCGTCAAATCATACGTAACCCACTTGGTAGACGTGGCGGTCAAATCATAGAGACGGCGGGCCCGAGTATTGTCCTCTGCCGTGATCCAGCGAACGACTGAGCGTCCTTCGCGTTCGGCCAGCGCGGAGAGTTCGCTCAGTAGCGCCCGCCCGACGCCGGCTCCCCGAGCGGTCGAGTCCGTGAACAGATCGTCGAGGTAGATACCCACGCTTCCCGTTGAGGGACGAGAAAATCGTCGATAGTGCGCGAGCCCCACGAGTCGATCCCCGGAGGTGGCAACGAAGGCATTGACTTCATTTGAGTCGTCATTGATCCAGGTCCAGACACGCTCAACGATGCTGTCATCGGGAGACAGCTCGTAGAAGTCCCGATAGCCCCGATAGAGCTCAGCCCACTGGGACAAGTCTGAGGTTCGGACCGTGCGGATAGAGACCGAATCGTTTGTAATCATCGTCCCAGAGTATCTGCGCGCACTCCGTTCCCGCCCTCGTTCCCATTCGGGCTCTTCTGGCCACGCTTGCACCGTCGGCGGGTGCAGTGGTACGGGAAGCCCGTAGAAGGTTGCGCTTTCGGAAGGCTCAGCCGAGGTTCTTGAGCATCTTCAACGAAGTTGTTTCGTAGCCGAGTGATTCGTAGAGACCGCGGGCGCCAGTGTTGAATGCGAAGACGCTCAGGCCGAGGGTATGCGCGCCTTGTGTGCGGGCATACTCTTGGCCGAGGAGCATCGCGGCCCTCCCGAAACCCTGGCCACGTTGGTCGGCATTGATGACAATGTCCCAGACCCACCACGCACTCGGGTCGGCGCTGACATCCTGGCCGATCCAGAGATACCCGACAGGCTCACCCGCCTCACTCATGACGTGAAAGATCTCATTGCCAGGACTCGGAGCACCGTCCGGAAATGAGCGAAGCGTGCTCTCGACCGCCATGAGCCGAGCTTGTTCTGGCGATGCGCCCTGGACAACCAAGTCGTCGATGTACTCGGTGCAGCTGCGGTCCAGCCATGATGGAAATTCGCTGGTGAGGATTCGCTGAAGGGTGACGGTCATTTCATGATTCTTCCAGAAGAGCGCAGATGAGCCATTCAGTGGCGTTTGTGTACCACGGCGCAACCGGCGCTCGAACCGTCCAAAATAGCATTCATCGTCACACCGAACAGTGCCGCTGCATCCGCCTTCGCACCCGGAAAGGGTCCCTTACGGGCAGGACACATAATTGCGAGGTGGACCTTACTCTTCGTGAACTGACCACGGCAGATGCTGAGACGCTTGCCAGATGGCAAACTGACGCGCTGTTCTGTGCGCACGCGGGCTGGAAAAGGCGGGAGTCCCAACAGCAGTCGGTCGAATGGTGGCGCAACCAGATTTCTCATCCTGACCCGCACCTCATCCGATTGCTCGCGTTGGATACCCAGCGCCCAGTCGGCTACGTCGATTTGCATGGGAGTAGTCGAGTGGAACGCGAGCTCGGATATTTAGTTGGCCCGTCCGCATCGTGGGGTCATGGTCTGGGAACAGCTGCTGCGCGCGCCGGAGTTGCTTTTGGTTTCGAGGGCCTTGGGCTCACCCGGATTTGGGCCGAAGCTATTGAAGCGAACGCCGCATCAGTCAAAGTGCTTCGCCGCCTCGGAATGCGAGAGATTGGATTCGGACACGAGGAAGACTTCTTAGGGCAAACTTCTCGATACGTTCAGTTCGAAATAATGGCCGCTGACTGGCGCCAGTCCGTCAACTTGGCCGCCCGCTAGGGGCCCCTTCAGCGGCCGGGCGTGTGTGCGCGAGCGCGATTATGGAACTCCGATCGCATCGGCGATGGCCGTTCCCGCCTCGGAAGGCGTCAATGCGGTGGTATCGATCACGTCGGCTTCGGCGCCTAGCCATCCACGGAACGCCTTGTCGTACGGGACTAGGTAGGCCAGACGGAACCCGGACGGACCCATGACCGTGTCTCCCATGATGCGCTCACGAAGTATCTTCGTGTCGGTGTGGAGCAGGAAGTGTCGAACTGGAATGTCGTAGGCGGCGAATCCGTCGCTGATCTCGCGCCAGTATGCCTCAACCAAGACCGTCATCGGCATTATCAGAGTGCCGCCCGTGTAATCGAGAATGTGGCGGGCCGTCTCGACCACAAGAGGGCGCCACGGAGGCCAGTGCTGAAAGTTGTCTGTCTCGGGCAGCCCAGGGTGGACGTCCATCAACGTCTCACCGACTTTCTCGGCATCGAACACGCGCGATTCTGGAATGAGCTGCTGCACGAGCTTGGCCGTGGTCGTTTTCCCAACGCCGTGAGTGCCATTCAGCCATATGATCACACGCCCATGCTAACGAAATACCCAACCGACGATCATGAAAGGCCTCTACGCCCTGACCTGCCGCGGATATCTCGGACAGTGGGCCCTCTTAAAATGAGGGATCACTGAAAGTCGAGATCAGCATGACCGCAGC
>NZ_PJJK01000095.1:0-54752 GCF_002929785.1 Cryobacterium sp. Y62
CCTATTTTACCTGATCAGATGGGCATTCTCGGTTTAACGCGCCGTCAGAATCTCACGTCGACCGGTGGATTCAGGCTAAGGAAACCGACCGAATGACGAAAGCATCAACCCTGGGCCCGGGCTCTCTCAAACTGGGAGAAACCGCCACCCCGCGCGAATTCGCCACGCAGCTCACTAACGCGCTCCTGACCCCGACATTCGAGAAGGAGGACGACGTGGCCACCCTCGACGGCGGAAACCTGCCCGGGCTCGATACGGAAACCTGGGAGCTGTCGGGAACGCTCCTACAGGACTACGAAATGGACTCTCTAGAGGATTGGTGTTTCGATAACAAATCGCTCACCGTGCCATTCGTATTCACTCCCTCGAGCGCTGGCTATCGAAGCTATTCGGGTACCTGCAAGATCCGCGCTCTCCCGGTCGGCGGCGCAGTCAAGACCCGAAATACGGCAGACTTCACGTTTCCCGTCATCGGATCGCCAACACCGGGCGTCATCGTCTAATGCTGGAAGTCGAGGGGGGTCGGATGCTCCGCGCCACCCTCAAGCGGGCGGGCGTAGACCTAGGCGACCTCAAAGCCGTACACAAGCAGGCGGCGCAGATCGCCGCCTACGCCTCCGCCTCCCGCGCCCCGGTAGTGTCCGGCCTCCTGCGCCGCTCGATCCGCGCAGCGGGAACACGCACGGCGGGAATTATCCGCGCCGGGAACAATACCCGCGTGCCGTATGCCGGGGTAATCCACTGGGGATGGAAAGCGCGCGGCATCCCCGCAAATCCGTTTTTGACCAATGGCGCGCAATCCTCCGAATCAACGTGGATACGCGTTTACGAAACCTACGTCGATACGACAATCAACCAAATCCAAGGGAAATAATCGAATGTCCAAAATTACCCGCATTACCCAACACGACGGAACCATCATCGATGTTTCCTCGAATATTGCCGACTCCCTCGCGTTCGAGGGGGTACTCCGCAAAAATAAAGCCTGGGGTCCACTGGCCTCCAATACTCTCCGGTTCGTGATGTTTCAGGCCTGGCACGCAGCCAAGCGCACCGAGCAGACCACGCAGACGTGGGACGAATTCAGCAGCGGAGACACCGCCGCGCTCTCTGTTGACAACATCGACACCGACGACGACGACAACGACGACGACGACGACGACCTAGAGGTCGAGGGCGCGGGTTTCGACACCCCGACGGGAGCGCCCACGCTCTAATCTGCGCCCTGGCGCTGGCGACCAACACCACGCCAAGCGCCTGGGCGCACGAAACCCCCGAGAACATAGCCACGACAATTCACATGATCCAGAGCCGAGCGGAGTAAGAGACAATGGCTAAAACTGCCATCCTGGCCGTCAAGATCATTGCCGACGCAGATAACGCCGTCGCCGGGCTCGACCGCACCGCGAAATCCTCTAAGCGGATGGCGGACGGCATCAACAAAGCCGCACCCGTCGCCGCCGTCGCCCTCCTCGCCGTCGCGGCCGCCGCCGCCGAGGTCGGCCAAGCCGCCGCCATCGCTGAGCAGGCTTACGGCGGAGTTGACGCCGTTTTTGGGCAGTATTCCGACAGCATCCACAAGCTCGCCGCCTCCGCCGCAACAGACGTGAACCTGGCCGCCACGGATTACTCCACGATGGCCACCATCCTGGGCGCGCAGCTTAAGAACATGGGCGTACCCCTCGACACCGCCGTAAACCAAACCAAGGGTCTAATCACGGTCGGCGCCGACCTGGCGGCGCAATTCGGCGGGCCTACCTCCGACGCCGTAAGCGCGATTAGCTCACTCCTACGCGGGGAACGCGACCCGATCGAGCGTTACGGCATCAGCATGAACCAAGCCGCCGTGGACGCGCAGAAAGCCGCAATGGGCCTAACCGGCCTGACCGGGGAGGCGGAGAAAAACGCCAACCTACAGGCGACCCTGGCGCTTCTGACACTTCAAAGCGCCGACGCTACCGGCTCATTCGGGCGCGAGATTGACACCGCCACGAGCAGGCAGGAAAACGCTAACGCCGAATTCGCCAACGCCAAAGTCGCCCTAGGTGAGCAGCTCCTGCCCGTTATGACCCAGATGGCGGCGGCGGGCGCAGACAGGGCCCTCTGGATCGCTAACAACACCGAGCTAACGACCGTACTAGTCGTTACTTTTGCAGGCCTGGCGGCGGGAATTCTTGCTATCGCCGCTGCAATGAAAATCTACGCCGCCGTGCAAGCTATCCAGACGGTCGCCCAATGGGCAAGTAACGCCGCCTGGCTCGCCTCCCCGATTACTCTGGTCGTTCTGGCCATAGTCCTGGCCGTTGGCCTGGTCATCGCGATTATCGTTTTATGGGTTCAGAACTGGGAGTATCTGTCTGGCGTCATCGAGTCCGGCGCGGAGGCTATCGGGGCATGGTTTGCCAGCATCGGGGAATGGGCAGCCAATACATTCGGCCCGCTCATCGATTGGATCAAATCCGCCGTCGAATGGCTCGACCGTCTATTTAGTGGACAGTCGAAAACGGCCACCGCGCCCACCACCTTTTCTAGTACCGTTTTCACCGCCGACGCGCAGACCCAGCAAGCGCAGACAATGCAGCGCACCGCCTACACCACCACGGCCACGACCGCCGAAACCACCGCGACGCTAACCGCGACCCCCAACGCAGGCCGAACCGGGACCGGCAGCGGCGCGGATTCTCGCGCCGGGGACACGTACAACGTGACCGTAAACGGGGCACTCGACCCCGACGCCGTGGCCACGCAGATTCAGGGAATACTCGACCGTCGCCGCCGCCGTACGGGCTCCGTGGCCAGCGCTGGGGCGCTCCGATGACTCCCCGGCACCTGGCGACTGTGACCGTGGCAGGTGAGGCCATAGCGGGCGACTGGGACGGCTCCGGGCGGTTCGCGCTCGACGGGCTCCGCATCACCTGGGGCCGGTCCGACCTATACGACCAGCCCTCAAACACGACCGCCCGGGCCGTCATCATCGACCCTTCCGGGGCCTGGGCATCAAACCCCGACCTCTACGGCGAAACGCTCACGATCGACCGGCCCGCCGCCCGCGTTTTTCGAGGGACTATCGACAGTATCGAAATAGCCCAGCGCGCGATGTAGAGCCCCTTTCGCGCCGCCCGCGTTCTGGTCTGGGAAGTCACGCTAACTGCGACCTCGCCGACCGCTGACCTGGAAAAAATCATCCCAGCAGGCCCCGGACCCAATGCCTCCGGCAACCTACGCGCCGCCGCCATCCAACAATTCGGCGCGGACCTCTGGCCCGCCAACTACGACAACAACCGCATCGACGCGATGCGCGCCCCCGCCGCTGGCATCGTGGACTCAATAACTATGCCCGTATCCCAGAGCTATCTTATGTACCTGCGCACGATGGCCGAGAAACGTTCCGTCATGGACTATCTACGTGAATCGATGGCCGTAATCGCACTAGGTCATCCCAACTACGACGCCGCACAACACCGCATAGTCGCCGGATACCCTGCCCCTGAAACCGGCCTGAGCCTGATCGAGGATAGCGCCGGAATCATCCAGATTGATCCAAGCAACGGCCACGCCCTCGAATCGACGGAGATTTTCCTCAACGGGGCCGGATCGATCCGCTCCGAGCTGGCCGAGAATATCGCCAACGTGATTCTCTCCTACAGCATCACCACGAGCGGCCCGACGATTGAAGTGAACGGCACCACGCAAAATACCTCCGTAATCGGCATTTTTGACGTTGACGTAGACGTGGCCAACGTGGCCAGCAACGGCGGAAAAAACCGGCTGGAAGTCGTAAGCGGGACGCAGTTTGTTAGCGGCTCTGCGAGCTTCACAACCCCCGGCCTACTCGCTGGCGATAACGCCCGCCTAGTCGCGCAGATCAACGGGAAAACATCAACGCCCGCCGTGCGCTTCGACCTCGAACGGGTCGAGTATGGCGAACTGGTCGAGGACATACTCCTAAGCACTCGCGACCTAGCCGAACCCCTGTATCTGATCGGTTCGCCCTACGCAGCGTTACCCGCGTTCGGTCCGATGTTTCAACTTATCGGCGGAACTCTGGAATATAACCACGGATGGACACTCGACGCCACCCTCGCGCCGACCATCAATAATGCGGGCATGCTCACCGTCGCGCAGCTCTCCACCAGCACGACCGCCACCCTGGGCGACTTCTCCGAGTATCAACCTGGCCGACCTGGGCAACATCACGAATGGACTTAGCTAATGGGCACCACGACGCACGGCATCCGCTACCCCGACGGCACGACGAAAGCGGTCAAACTCGGAGAGGAACTCGCCACGATGGCGGGCGACCTCGATGCATACATCTACGAAAACGCCGTCGAGGGCCCCGTAGGCCTGACGGGAGCGCAAGGCCTAGCCGGGACCAACGCAAACCCCGCTGACACCGCCGTAGCGTCCTACATCAGCACGACCGGCACGAGCGAAACGCAGACCGCCGCCGACGCCCGCTATCTGACCCAGACAGAGGCCGAAAGCCGCTATTCCGCAGTTTCCGGGACCGTCACGTTATCTACCGGGGTTACGAGCGAATTTGTTTCGCTAACACGCACTGGAAATATTGTCAGTCTGTTTATCTCGAATGCGACCCGTTCGGCCGCTTGGAGTAATGCTGCCCAAGTCGCCTCCATCCCGGCAGGTTTTCGGCCCCCATTCGGCGCACCAGTGATGGTCCTAAATGGCTCTACCGGCGATGGAAGATCCGGTTCTGTAACTGGTTCAGGTGCGCTTCTGATATTCGGTGAAACGGGAGCCGGGTCATCGGGTCGCGTGTCCTGTAATGGCTCCTGGCCTGTCGTGTGATGACCCGCATCGATGAGGGACTAGGGGAAATATTGTGACTTATGTTCAGTACGTATTGCCGTATCTATCCGCCGACCTGGGCGACCCGTACGGCGCGACCGAGGGCCGCTCGAACCCGCACCTGGGCGCAGACGTAGCCCCCGATGGCGGCGGACCGTGCAAGGCCATCGCGGCGGGCATTCTGGTCTGGGATTGGTTTAGCCCTGGCCTGGGGCATGTCGCCGTGCTCGCTCACGCGGACGGCAAATTTAGCGGATACGCCCACCTGGCCGCCGAGTCTCCGTTCACGATTGGAACCGCCATCGAGCGCGGCGCAGCGTTCGCGACGATCGGCGACACCGGCAGTCTCTCCCGAGGTCGCCACCTTCACATCACGGTCGCGTCGAGTATGGCGGGCGCAGCGGGAGGGTTTGACGTGATCGACCCTATCGCCTGGATCAACGCGCATAGTTCCGCGCTGGCGCACGAAAACACTACTGGGGCCTTAGCGAATGCCCCGGTTCGCATCCCGACAATGAAGGACACCGACGATATGAAGATCAAAATTATTCAGCCCTATAACCTGCCCGACCGTGGCGTGATTGGGGACGTTGCCTATGCATTCCCTAATGAAGGTGAGCTTGCCCATTTTAAGAATGTCTGGCGCGGCACTATTGACAACATCGATGACGTTATGGTTGTCGGCGGTCCAAACATGTCCGAGGCCGTGCGCCGCGACGTTTTCAACCTTCTAATCCAGATCCACAAGTCGAACTAATGGACCTCGATAATATCCGGGCGGGGCCTGATGACTGACGGTTTAGAGGTTGCTCTGGTCGGTGCAGTAGTCGCGCCGTGTGTCTTATTCGTGTTGGCGTACCTGGGGCGCAAGCTAAGCCGCATCGAGTCGAGCGCGCAGAAAGACCGCGCCCGGCTCGAACGAATCGACCACAACTCCGCTGTGTCTCGCGACCAGCTCGCCAACACGCACGACACCAACCTCCGCGATGAGCAGGACGATCGCCACCAGGAGAACCGCGATCTGCTCACCCGGCTCGTCAAGACCACCGAACACCAGGCGACGGCCATGGGTGGTATGCGCGATACACTCCGCACCCTCGCCGACTCCGACAACCTCCACACCCGCCGTGCCCTCCTCACCGACGCGCGCATTGAACGCCTCGAATCGACCGCCCGCAAGAACGGCCACACACCGATAGGACTACTTCCATGACCACCACCAGACCCGCCACCCCGATCAGTCCCAAGGTGGTCGCCGCCGGCGTCACCGGCCTCGGCCTGACTGTCGTGGTCGCCTCCGTCACCGCACTTACCCCCGAGGCATTCGAGTTTCTTGGCGTGTGGGCTCCCGTCGCCTACGCGGCCGCCGTTGCCGTCGGCAGCACCCTAGCCGGGTGGCTCCGCTCCGACCCGCTGCGCTCGGGAACGGAGTTAGCCAAGCACGCCGCTTAGGCCGACGCAGCCATGACGGTGCGCCGCAGGTCGTCGTTAGATATCTGCACGTATCGTCGCGTCGTCGCGGGGGAGGCATGCCCGAGGAGCGTCTGGACGGTGAACACGTCGCGGTCGACCGTGTACGCCCTCGTGGCGAACCGGTGCCGCAACGTGTGCATCGTCCACTTGCCGGGCATGAGCTGGGTCACGATTTTACCGACCCAGCGTGGCGACAGATGGCCGTCGACCGCGCCCGGAAAGGCCCACCCGAGCGGGAGGTGGAGCAGGTCGAATGATACTCCGTCGGTCAGCGGCACGGTCCGATTCTTCAAACCCTTACCGTGCACGAGCAGCGACCAGCCGATCAGGTCTTCGACCAGGTCGTCGGAGTGCACCACGGCAACCTCGCCACGCCTCATTCCGATCTCCGCGCCAAGCCGCAGAATCAGACGATCGCGCTCTCCCGCGCGGAGCAGCGCCTCGTGGTAGACGCGATCGGGCGCGGGCCGCGGCGTCGGCTCGCCCGCCTTGACCCGGGGGAGGTCCAAGGCTGGGTTGACGGCGATGAGGCCGCGCCCGTGCGCCCAGCCGTAGAAGCTGCGAAACGTTGACCGGCGACCCCGGCGGGTCTCGCGCGCCCAGGTCTGCGCCCCGGTCCACTCCAGCAGCTGGTCGCCGTCCACCTGCCACGGCCCGCACTCGATGCGCCGGGCGAGGTGCTGGAGGTGCTGTCGGCGCGGCGCGTGCCGAGTGTGGTCTCCGGCGACCCGCCGGCACGTTGGTGGATCAGGTAGCGGTCGATCACCGAGAGCCAGTCATCGTTCAAAGTTCCTCGAGCATATTTCGGCGGTGGGTTCATGTGTTCTAGCTGATCAGACGCAGATCACGAAACGAACACGGTCCAAATCCTGTCGCGGCCGTGCTCAAAACAGCATGCCAGCGGATGCCTCCACCAGCGTCGACGCGTCCGTGAACTGGCACTCGTTGCAAAGGTGGTATGTCAATAGCTCGCCCTCCTGCGGCTTCCTGCAGAAGCACTTTCGCTGGTCACACTCGACCTCGCACAGACGCCCGAAGTAGGTGCCCCACGGGGCGTAGGGCGAGCCCTCTTCATCGCAGTATCGGGCATCATCGGTACGCATGCGCACGATCGTACCTGTCTTGACCTTGTCGCCGTACTGCCAACGGACGAGCTGACCGACCTCGAAGCGCTCGACCGGCGCGGTCAGGTCGACGCTTCCCTTTGGGACATTTGTCACCGGAATCGGGACATCTGTCACCTCGGATGAGACATTTTGGACATTTTCGACGCCGATTGAGACATTTTTCACCGTGGATCGGACATTCACGCGCGTACTGCCGATGCGCCCTCAGGAAGCAGTAGGTTGACGTGCTCGCCCTCGTGGCCGCGCTCCCTGAGGCACTGGATGTGTATGTCCCAGCCGTCCCTAGTCGCGCCGTGCTCCATCCGCAATTCCTGCCGGCACTGTGCACGTAGGAGAGCGTGGGATGCCTCATCGGCGCGCGCCCGCGCCGCACGGTAGGCAGTTCCCGCTACCGCGGCCTCGAGTTCCAGTTCCTCGAAGGTGCTCATGCTGCCAGCTCCCAGGCGCTCCGGGCTGCGGAACAGAAGGTTGGGGGTTCGAATCCCTTCGGGCGCACAGATAACCCCGCAATCATTGGGATTGTGGGGTTTTTTTGTTTCTCTCGAAATTTCACTCACCACTTGCATTCGCCACATTGGGTCTGAGAAGTCGGCTGAGAATTTTTGCGTTGTGCACAGTAATTCGGTCTTCCTTGCCGATGTAGGGCTTCTGTGTCGCTTTCCATACGCCTAGCACTTCGACGGCGTGACGGAGCTGGGCCGAGGCCGCAGCGAGACCCGTTTTCGCCTTCAGCCAGGTCGCGAGGGTGGCCCTAAAGGATTTCAGGGTGAGCCAGCCGAATCGCAAACCCCGACGAGCCTCCCGCAATGACCGAGCCAGATTGTGGGCGTTCACGAAGTTGCCCGTGCCCGTAGAGAATATGTATTCAGGATGACCGTTAAAAGTTGACTGACGGCGACGCTTGTCGAGAATGATTTAAGGCAGCGCGAGCATGCGCATTCCCCGCGGAAGTCTTTGCTCGTGGCTGGGAGAGGCCGAGGCTTTTTAGCTCGACGAGCGTGGCGCAAACCGCCACCGTACCCTGCGTCAACATCAACATCAACGTCAACGTCAACGTCGACGTCGGAGTGTCGAAGACCGAGGAGCACGTTGATGCGCACCCCCGTACCTCCGAGAATTTCGATGACGTCTGTCAGAATGAACGATGGGTCGCGCTGAGCGCCGCCCATGCCAGCGCGGGCGTCTCTCCACTTGGCGACATGTCGGCGCACTTCGTTAAAGTCTTCTGGCCTCTTTGATAGGTCCGCAGGCTCCTGAAGTAAATGTTAGTATCACCTGGGTTGAGACGTGGAGTCTCGCGCAAAACGCGATTGTCTGTCCATTGACGCTCGGACGAGTGAAATTGCGAGAAATTAGAGCGTGGGAGCGGCTGGATTGTGCAAACCCCGGTCGGCCAAATTGGGCGGACGGGAAGGTATAAGGGTGCGGGGCGTCGTTGGAAGGACCACTAGGGCTACTCCTTTTTGACGAATTAGCCCAGACTTTGACGAATTAACCCAGACGCTAGCCAATATGGCCCACGCGCCGTTAGACGATTACATTGGAATCGACTACTTTCTTGGCTTGATGCCCGACGACTTCGAAGTCAGTCGACACGCATGCGATCTCATCGATCGCGAGAGTTCTGAACCCAATTTGACGCATGCCGCCATTGTGCGAATCGCCGACTCGACAGGCGCACTGCAAATTGTGATGACAAATTTCGACATGCATCTCTTATCTGCGGCGGCGGCAGCTGACCGTGAGGTCTTGGAGACCTTGGCTGGTCCCACCCCACCCCACCCTTGGACAAGGAGTTCGCCGGAATTGTGCACTTGCACGGGTGCGTGACCGGCAGGGCAGCACAACTGGTGTTAACCGATAAAGATTTTGGTCGGGCATACCTCACGGGTGCCCGGGCCACCCGGTTTCTATTGCCAATATTTCAGAACTACACCTTTTTTATCTATCGAATACAGCCACAACGACCCAAACATGCGGTACCTCGCACTCAGCCTCCTGTCAAAGACGCCTGACTACGCGGTCGCAAGCACCAGTGACACCGATAACCAGAAATGAAATCAGAAGATATCGACTTATATGAGGCTTTCTTTCGAATGATTCTAAGAATCAATCTAGCCGGGCGTCTTGACATGATTTCTGGGGCGGGGATACCGTGAAGATAATTACCCACCAAAAGCATTAGCAGCGAGGATCCTAATTGTGAGTGCATCGGGAAAGACACAACAAGCGCCCTCGAACGTGAGCGCGCGGCCACAACGTGAAATGTGGTCCGGGCGGAGAGTGTTCATTCTCGCCGCCATCGGGTCCGCCGTGGGACTAGGCAATATCTGGCGCTTCCCCTACGTTGCCTACGAAAACGGCGGCGGGGCGTTCATTATCCCGTACTTGGTCGCCCTGCTCACTGCCGGAATACCGCTGCTTTTCCTCGATTATGCCATCGGGCACCGATTCCGTGGGTCACCTCCGCTGGCAATGCGAAGACTGCATCCCAAAGCCGAAGCCATTGGCTGGTGGCAAGTAGGAATCTGTTTCGTCATTGCCGTGTACTACGCGGTGATCATTGCCTGGGCAGGCATGTACTTCATATTCTCCTTCACCACCGCTTGGGGCGAGGACGCTGCGGGTTTCTTTACCGGCGAGTTCCTCCAGGTCAGTGATCAGGTGAACCTGGGCTTCGACTTCGTGCCCTCCGTACTCATTCCACTGATTCTCGTGTGGGGCGTGGTTATCGCCATCCTGGCTTTGGGAGTACAAAAAGGAATTGCCCGCTCCTCCATCGTTTTTATGCCGTTGCTCTTGATCATGTTCCTCATTCTGGTCGTCCAAGCGCTGTTCCTTGAGGGCGCCTGGACCGGACTGGACGCGTTCTTCACGCCGGACTGGACCCGGCTCGGTGACAGTTCTATCTGGGTTGCTGCCTATGGGCAGATCTTCTTCTCGCTGTCGGTGGCCTTCGGGATTATGATCACGTATGCCTCCTACCTGCGGCGAAAAACCGATCTGACCGGTTCTGGGTTCGTCGTCGGCTTCGCCAATTCCGGCTTCGAGTTGCTGGCCGGCATCGGGGTCTTCGCTGCCTTGGGATTCATGGCGGCATCGAGCGGGGTTGGTGTGGACGAAGTCGCTGTCAGCGGTATCGGTCTGGCATTCATTGCATTCCCGACGATCATTGCGCAGGCGCCGGCGGGTGTTCTGTTGGGAGTGCTGTTCTTCGGTTCGCTCGTGTTCGCCGGTCTAACGTCGCTGATCAGTATCGTCGAAGTTATCATTGCCGCCGTTCAGGACAAGTTAGGCTGGCGGCGGGTGAAGGCAGCGCTGATCGTCGGCATCCCTATTGCCCTGATATCGATCCTGCTATTTCCAACGACGACGGGCCTGAACCTGCTCGATGTGACCGATGCCTTTGTCAATAGCTTCGGAATTGTAGCCGTTGCACTGGTGGCCGTGGTGGCGATGTCCGCTGGGTTCGGCGCACTTCCCCGGCTGCGCGAACACATCAATGCAACGTCCTCGGTTAAGCTGGGCCGCAGTTGGCAGATTTTCATCGGCGGTGTCACTCCGGTGGTCCTGGGTTACATCTTGATCGACACCCTCACCACCAGGATCAGCGAGGGCTACGGCGGTTTGCCGGACTGGTTTGTCGGCGTCTTCGGCTGGGGCATGGTGATTGCCTTGGTACTGATCGCCTACCTGCTCTCGAAGATTCCGTGGAGCCTTCGATCTGCCGCTTATGAGAAAAATATCCATGAACCGATCCTGGACGCCGAACTCGATGCGAATAAATCCGCCACGAATAAGACCAAGGGTGGCCAAACTGGCCTACCCGAAACCGCCGCATCAGGATCCGCAGCAGGGGAAGGGAAGAACCCATGAGTACCTCCGCGATCGTCATGATGATCATCGCTCTGTTGGCCGTATGGGGAGGGCTGGGATTGGCCCTGCTCAATCTCAAGCGCAATCCAGAAGCCATCGACGACGAGGAAGCCGATGCCGTTTTGCACGACGGCGCATCCGTGTCGCCACTACGATAAATTCGTGACCCGCAAAGTGACGTTGATTTGCCCGCGGCTGAGTCGGTTCACCAGATCGGCTGTTCGCGGATAGTTCTTCAGCACGCCCCGCTACCCGGAGCGGGCGACCTTTGTATGAGCTTGAGAAAGCGGGCTCGCGCGACGACGGCCGCGAGGAACAGATTTTCTGAAAGCGACGAAAAGTTGGTGCGCGGATCCCTAAGCCACCTGTTCGCAATGCCACAAATTTGCGTTGTTCGGTGGCCGGGAGGGCGGTTCGACTGCGGCGTGCTTTGTCCCTCCGCCACGACAGGTTCCTGCTGGTGAGGTCCCCGTCGCGGAAGATACCGTTGCTCGTGTAGAAGATCACGGCAGCATGATGGTCCCAACGGGTATTCCACCGAACGAGAGTTCATCGGGGTATTCTGCGAAGACTTCAACCTTTGGGCGCAGTTTGCGCCGAGTTGAGATTCGTAGAGCAGGTAGATGTCGAGTTGAACGTAGTCGACCTCGATGTCGTCAAAGAGGTTTTGGGTAGCGGGACGGGTTGTTGACACCGTCGTGTCGGCACGCAGGTTGTGGTGGACGGCGCGACAGAAGCTGCGCCGGCGATATCACCGATGCTGGCCCAATCCCGTTGACCGTCCAGCGCGACATCGGCCAAAGTGCGCCACACTATCTCCACGGTCGTCATCGCATACTCGTAAAAATACGGAAGGCAGTATCGGTATTTATATGGACGAAGACAGTGGGTCTTGGATTCTCGATGTTGGCGGGAGCACTGCTCGAATCCCTTCGGGCGCACAGCTAAACCCCGTTCAACACGTGTCGGAGGGGGTTTTTTGTGTCTTTTATCGGCGGGGATAGAATCGGCAGCATGTCCCTGCCGCGCTTTCTGTTTGCCGACCAGCTCGGTCCCCACTACGACGACGGTGGGCCTATTGTGCTGGTCGAGGCGACTGCCGTGCTGGGGCGACGTACCTACCATCGGGCCAAAGCCCATCTCATTCTCAGCGCGCTTCGCCACCGCGCGCGTGAGCTGGGCGACCGCGTCGAGTTTCTGCGAGCTGAGCACTACCGGGACGTGCTCAAGGGCCGTGACCTCGAGGTGATCAACCCCACCTCATGGGGTGCACGCGCGCTGGTCACCGAACTGGGCGCATCCGTTCTGCCGAGTCGAGGCTTCGTGACGAGCGAACAGGACTTCGCCAATTGGGCCGATGGCCGGCCCGCATCCCGACTCGTGATGGAACAGTTCTACCGCCAGGTGCGCACGACCACCGGCATACTCATGCGTGGCCCTGAGCCGGAGGGTGGGCGTTTCAATTTCGATCACGACAATCGTCAGCCGCCCCCGAAACGTGCGGCCAGTCTCGGCCTGCCCGACCCGTGGGCCCCGGTCGAAGACGACATCGACGAGGAGGTGCGCCGAGACCTTGACCGCCTCGTCACCGAAGGCAGAGTGCACCTGATCGGAGCGGATGGCCCACGCCGATTTGCGGCCACCCGCGCGGAAGCGCTCGCGGCGCTGGATGATTTCATCGAAACGCGACTGCCGGACTTCGGGCCCTTCGAGGATGCCTCGCTGATCGGGGACAGCACGATGGCCCACTCGAGGTTGAGCGTTCCACTCAACCTCGGCCTTCTGCATCCGCAGGAAGTCATCGACGCGGTCGTCACGGCGTACCACTCCGGTCAGGTTCCGCTGCCGAGCGCCGAGGCCGTGGTACGCCAGGTCATGGGCTGGCGGGACTGGGTCTGGCACCTGTACTGGCACCTCGGCGAGAACTACATCGCGGAGAGCAACTTTCTCGGCGCCCATGAGCCGCTTCCGCCGGCGTTTCTGGAGTTGGACGGTGACGCCGTCGAAGCGCGGTGCCTGAGCCACGTGCTCGATGAGGTTTCCCGCACCGGGTATGCGCATCATATTCAGCGTCTCATGATTCTGGGCAACTGGTCATTGCAGCGGGGCTACGAGCCGTCAGCACTGTCGGATTGGTTCATCAATGCCTTCGTCGACGGAACACCGTGGGTCATGCCGGCCAATGTTGTCGGCATGTCGCAGCACGCCGACGGTGGCATTGTCGCGACGAAGCCCTACGCCGCCGGTGGCGCCTACATCTCGAAGATGACCGATTTCTGCGGGAGCTGTCGATTCAATCCGAAAATTCGGCTGGGGCCGGAGGCCTGCCCGTTCACGGCCGGATATTGGGCATTCCTGGATCGAGTGGAGCCGCGCATCCGCGGTAATCACCGCATGGCCCAGCCGCTCGCCGGCCTGCGGCGTCTGGTGGACCGCGACGAGGTTGTGGCTCAGGAGCGCACGCGCACGAACTGGTAGGGCCTATCCGGCGAAGGCGGTACTCGGCAGGTCGCGCTCGCCGGAGATGATCGCGTCGACAATGCGTCGGGCGACATCCGCTGGCTGATAGCCGGTAGGTAGTGGCGGTGCCGAACCCTGGATTGGCCTGGTGGCCAATCCCGTTTCGGTATGACCGGGTCGTGCATCGAGAAAGCGGATGCCGTCCCGTCGCATCTCCCGGCCTGCCGCTTGCGCGAATGCCGCGAGGGCTGCCTTCGAGGCCGAGTACGCCGCCATGTTCGCGGTCGGGCGCTCGCTCACAATTCCGCTGAGCGTGACAAAGAACGGATCACGATGCCCGCCGGACGATTCGGTCAGAGCGGGAAGGGCTGCCCGGAGCAGGCGCATCGGTGCCGTCGCGTTCACCGCCATCAGGGTATCTATTGTTTCGTCAGCGACATCCGCCAGGGGGCCGAACGCGACGACTCCGGCGGCGTTGATGATTCCATCGAGACGGCCGTGTGCTGCGATGGCGGCGGAAACGAGCTGTGCGGACGTGCTCGAATCGCTCAGATCGCCAGTGACCGTCGCTCCAAAGCTGCCGAGTTCGGCGAGACGCTCAACGCTGCGTCCATGCAGAGTGAGCAGAGCCCCCCCTTCGCTCAGAAGCTGGGCAATTTCGCGGCCCAAGCCACCGGTAGCGCCGACGATAAGAACGGATGAACCGGAGAGAGAAGTCATGGCTCCAGAGTAAACGAGATGCTGAGTGCTTGCGCAAGATTAAGGTTTCCACCCCCAAGCTGGGATAGCCTCGACCAGCGTGAGCATTGCTCAACTGATTTGCGTTCTTCTTGTTCTGAGGGATCGGTTCGTGCTTGCGCCCGAGTTTCTCACCAGGCAATGTTCGGGCGCCCGGTGAGGAAGGCATTCCCGCGAGGGATTGCCTCGGTGGGACGAGGGGTAGGGCCCTCGTCCCACTGCCCCACCTTTCGTTGGCCGGGGTGGATCAGGCGTCGAGCGTTGGGACCTCGTCACGCTCGCCAAGACAGTCGACGCGCAGCTTGTCGCACAGCGCGGTGAGCTGCAGCAGCTCGGCCTGAGTCAGGGACTCGCCAATGCGCTCGGTGATCGCGCCCATGTGCAGAACGGCGACCCGTCGAAACAGGGCCAGGCCCGCCTCGGTGAGCTCGATGATCGCGCCGCGCCCGTCGCTCGGGTCGCTGTGCTTGTGCAGATACCCGCGCAAGACGAGCCGATCGACGAGGCGACTCACGCTCGGCTGAGTCAACAGCACATGCTGATTGAGATCACGCAAGCGGATGCATCGGTCAGGCTGCCGAGACAGGTTGAATATAACGTCATACTCATTGAGAGAAATCTCCTTCGAGGGGAAATTCGCTGCCAGATTGCGCATAATGGCAACCTGAGCCCGAAAGAGGGACTCCCATGCACCCACCGCGATCATTCGATCCACCACCTTGCGGCTCCTAACCTCGTTCTCCAAGGATAGAGACTCGGCGGGGCAGACCGGGCCAGGGCAGGCAGCATCCGCTTTTCGAGAAACAAACGGATGCCGTGCATGAAACTCGCAGGTGATTTTCTGGCCCAAAGGTGGCGCCCGTTACCTATTCGTTATATGTTTTAGGTGCGTCAACCGTTTGCTGTGGCGGACGACGTGAAATGTGATTGCAGGACACTCTTGGTGCAAGGGAAGAGGGTCAGTCGTAGCCTCTGCGACTGGCCCTCAGTTCTTTTGACTGGCACCATGCGCCCGGCGGCCTAGAACAGGTCGGGACTCGGCGTGGTCGACTGGCGGATGGCGACGTCCGCGTGGCGGTCGAAGCGGTAGCCGACACCGCGCACCGTGCGCACGATGTCTTCGTAGCGGCCGAGTTTGGAGCGCAGACGTCGAACGTGCACGTCGATGGTGCGCTCGTTCGGGGTGTCTTCCTCGTCGGCGGAATTCCACAGCGACGAAATGATTTCGGCCCGGTCAATGGTGCGGCCCTCACGCAGCACGAGGTACTGCAGCAGCTCGAACTCCTTGTAGGTCAGAGCTGCAGTCTCGTTGTCGAGAATGACGCGCTTGCGGGAGATGTCGACGATAACACCGCTGCTGGCCCGGTCAAGCTCTTCGGGCTCGGCGCGGTGTGCAGCGAGTGCGGCCGGATCCTGCAGGGCCAGGCGCACGACGTCAACGTCGCGGCCGCCGGTGCCCTGCGGCGCCAAAGCGACAGCGGCGTAGGTCTCTGCCGAGGGGGCGATGTCGACGGCAAGGGCCTTGAGCGCCTCGACGATGCGGTTCAAGCTCGTGCCGGCCGCGGCCGCCTTGGCCTCATCGATGCCGACGTAGAGCACGAAGCCGCGAGCCTCGGTGCCGCTGGGTACGGCGCGAATGCGGGGGGCGGCCACCGGCGGGGCCAGGGACAGGTCGGGGCGGTTGAACGTGGGGCGAGTTGCGTGAATGTGTGCGAGAGACATGGGTAAGGTCCTTGACTGTTCGATCGACGGGAGCCCGACGGATGCGCAAAAGTGCTTGATCCGGTCGGCGCTCGAGGTGTGGCCCGTGGGGCCGCGAGAGCGAATGCTTAGAAAGCATCCGGGGCGTCAGCCTGACCTGTTAAGCAGGGGACGCGAGGAGGAAAGTCTCGGTTAGCGGTGCATTCGGCAACAGCGGATGGCGGGGGTGCCGGCCATCATCATGGCGGCAGTCCCGGGGGCCTCGAGGGAGGTCAGGGGGCGTGCGCTGATTGTCATAACTGTGAGTAAAGCGGAATGTGACGCCGCGTGTCAATTTGACGACGCGGCAAGTCGCCGAATGACGTGCAACACGTTCGCAGTGTGCTGCTCGTTTAGGCGATTCCGTGCAAAATCACGTCTTCGTAAAATATTTCATGATGAAACGTGGATTGATCAAAGATTATTGATGTGATTTCGGCTTAGTGTGTCGTCGGTCGCAGGACCTGCATGAAATCAGACCAGGCCGTACAAGCGGTCGCCCGCGTCGCCGAGGCCTGGCACGATGTAACCCAACTCGTTTAGCTTCTCGTCAACAGCACCCAGCACAATGGTCACTTCGCGGCCGGCCAGGGCTTTCTCGACGGCCGCGAGGCCTTCGGGGGCAGCCAGGATGCAGATCGCCGTCACGTCGACCGCGCCGCGGTCGAATAAAAAGTTGATGGCGGCGATGAGGGAGCCGCCGGTGGCGAGCATCGGGTCGAGCACGAAACACTGTCGATCCGACAGGTCGTCGGGCAGACGCTCGGCGTATGTCGTCGGCTGCAGGGTCTCCTCGTTGCGGGCCATTCCGAGAAAACCGACCTCGGCGGTCGGCAGCAGCTTGACCATACCCTCTAGCATGCCCAGGCCGGCACGCAGAATCGGCACCACGAGCGGCTTCGGGTCGCTGATCCGCACTCCCTGCGCGGCCGACACGGGGGTCTGCACGGTGACGGCTTCAACCCGCACGCCGCGCGTACCTTCATAGGCGAGCAGCGTCATGAGCTCTTCGACCAGCGATCGAAACAGCGGTGACGGGGTGTTCTTATCGCGGAGCACGGTGAGCTTGTGCGTGATGAGCGGGTGGTCGGCAACGTGGACTCGCATAGGCTCGATTCTACTAGAGACGAACCGACGCGATGAGGTGAGACATGGGTGGACGAGACCAGCACGATGAGTGGATGCTGCTAGCCCTGACCGAGGCCCGCGCCGCCCTGATCGGGGGCGACGTGCCGGTCGGTGCCATCATCGTCGACAGTGCGGGCCAGGTGATCGGCCGTGGCCGCAACGAGCGCGAACTGCACCAGGACCCCACCCTGCACGCCGAGCTCGTCGCCATTCGCCAGGCCGCCGCGCACACCGGCGACTGGCACCTGACCGGCTGCACCCTGATCGTCACGCTTGAGCCCTGCGTCATGTGCGCCGGCGCCATCCTCGCCGCCAGGATGCCCACCGTCGTCTTCGGCGCCTGGGATGAAAAGGCGGGAGCGGTCGGGTCGGTCTACGACGTGCTGCGCGACCGCCGACTCAACCACCGGGTCGAGGTCTTCGCGGGCGTCAAAGCGGTCGAGTGCGGTATCATTTTGCGGGAATTCTTCGAAGATCCCGCGCGCAGAAGTCGGCGCTGAGCCCTATTCGAGTCCCTTGATCACGAAGCTGTCGGTCGTTGGGTTGGCCAGGTTCGGGTCGAAGTAGATATCCGGCTCGAGATAGATAGTGCGGGCCAACGGAACAGCGGCTCGAATGCGGGTCTCCACGGCATTGATATCCGCGGCGACGTCGGTAAGGCGGTGGTCGCCGTCAAAGGCGACCTTGGCACCGAGCAGAATCTCGTCCGGGCCGAGGTAGAGGGTCTTGAGGTGAATAATGCGCTTGATCTCCGGGCCGTCGAGAATGGCCGCCTTGATTGCATCGAGGTCTTTCGTGTTGGCCCCTTCACCGACCAGCAGGCTCCTGGTCTCAATGCCGAGAATGATCGCGACCGCCACGAGTAGCGCGCCAATGGCGAGCGTGCCGATCGCATCCCAGATCGGCTCGTCGGTGATGATGGTCAGGCCGACACCTACGAACGCGAATGCCAGGCCGGTGAGAGCTGCCACGTCTTCGAGCAGCACGACCGGCAGCTCGGGCGCCTTCGCGTGCCTCACGAACTGCGCCCAGCTCTGTTTCGCTCGCACAGGATTCGATTCCCGAATCGCGGTGCGCAGCGAAAAGCTCTCGAGGACCATGGCGATAGCGAGCACCAGAATCGGCAGCCAGGCATTTTCAAGCGGATGCGGGTTCTGCAGCTTGCTGAAACCCTCATAGAGCGAGAACACACCGCCGATCGAGAACAAAATAATCGACACCACGAAGGCGTAGACGTATCGTTCGCGCCCATAGCCGAACGGATGCTCCAGGTCGGCCCGCTTCTTCGCCTTGTGGCCACCGAGCAGCAGGAGCAGCTGGTTGCCGGCATCCGCTACCGAGTGCACCGCCTCCGCCAGCATTGAGGAGGAGCCGGAAAAGGCCCAGGCCACGAACTTGGTGATGGCAACGCCCAGATTAATCGCGAAGGCCGCCACAATTGCCTTGTTTCCGTCCGATGGGCTCATGGAATCATCTTAGAACTGCTCGGGGAGACCGTTGTGGGTGGCTGACTGGCGAAAAAGTAGACTGCTGGGATGACTTCTTCCCCGAATGTGACTCTGCCCACGATCGCCTTCCTCGGAGCCGGCTCCATGGCTCGCGCCATTCTGGCCGGTCTGCGGGGGCCGGGTGTCACCGTCGAGGGCGGCATTCGTGTCACCAACCGCACGGCGGTGAAGGCCGCCGAGCTCGCCGACACCGAGGGGGTCACCGCCTACGCGACCGAAATCGACGTCGACGCGAACCTCAAAGCCATCGACGGTGCCCAGATCGTCATCGTCGCCGTCAAGCCCTACATGGTCGCCGACCTGCTCGCTGAAATCAGCGGCGCCCTGGCGCCCGGCACGCTCGTGCTGAGCGTCGCGGCCGGCGTCACCATCGACACCTTCGAATCTCTTCTGCCGAGCACCGTGCACGTCATCCGCACCATGCCGAACACCCCCGCCGTCGTCGGCATGGCCGTCACCGGGATCAGCGCTGGCACCCGCTCGAGCGATGCCGACCTCGAACTCACCCGCGCCTTGTTCGCGACCGTCGGTGACGTTTTGGTCGTTCCCGAGAGCAAGCTAGACGCCCTCAGCACCATCAGCGGCTCCGGCCCCGCTTACGTGTTCTATCTGATCGAGCAGCTCACCGAAACGGCCATCACCAAGGGGTTCACGCCCGAAGAAGCGGCCGTCATGGTCAACGGAACCTTCCTCGGTGCAAGCGCCCTGCTCGCGGTCTCCGACAAGTCACCGAGCGAGCTGCGCCGCCAGGTCACGAGTCCGGCCGGCACCACCGAGCGCGCCGTCTGGGAGCTCGAAAAGGGTGGTCTCAAGGAACTCTTCGACACGGCAACAGACGCCGCCCTCGCGCGCGCGAAGGAACTCGCCGCCTCTTAGCGCCTACAGCCCCTCGGCGATGGCGGCCGTCGCCTGCAGCCACGCAGCGCGGGTACGGGGCGCCAGCGCGTCGACGTTGAGCGGTCCGCCGCCGACCAGCGAAGCGTCGTAGGGAACGTCGACGACGGTACGGGTGAGCTGGCGAAAGTGGTTGTGCAGGCGCGCGGACAACTGCTCATCCGCCGTCTTCGACGGTGAAGCGAGCACGGTCACCGCCTGGGCGACCTTATCGGCGTGTCCCTTCTGGCGCAGGCCGTCGAGCAGCGAGGCCGCGCCATAACCGGTGTCCTCGCGGATGGTCGAGACGATCACGAGCTGGTCGGCGGTCTCCACGGCCGCCTCCCAGTTGCTGGCCCGCATGTTGTTGCCGGTATCGATGACGAGTACTCGGTAGAAGCGGCTGAGCGTTGTATGCAGTTTGCGGAATGCGACATCGTCGATGCTCGCGGCGCCGGCCGGATCGAGGTCGGAGGCGAGTGCGTCGAACTGGGCGTCGCCCTGCGACCGCACATAGTTGTCGAGGTCGCCCACCCGGGAGCGAGCATCGCCGAAGCGGTCCAGGTCGCGGAGCAGATCGACGGCCGTATTGGTGTGCCGCGCGGCTTGGGCGCGTACGCCGAGGGTTCCCATGGTCTCGTTGTTGTCCCAGGCGAGGGTGTAGCCGCCGCGATAGATGCCGAACGTTGCCGCAATGAGCAGCGTGGCTGTGGTTTTGTGGGCCCCGCCCTTGGGGTTGAGGACCACGATCGTGCGAGGGCCGTTCAGGCTGCGCTGCACGGCCGTGATTGCGCCGCGCTGCATCTGCTCGGTCGGACTCGGCGCGAGCGAGACCAGCCCGCCGGTGAGACGGCGCACGGCGCCCTGCCAGCCGTGCTCTGCCGGACCGGTCGGCGCCGGTGGCCGCGAGCTCAGAAAGTCGGCGAGGTTGGGCGGCACGTTCGTCGATGGTACGGCGACCGCGGCAGCGGGCGAGGTGACGAATGGCGAGGTGATCGGACGTGACGTGATCGGACGTGACGGGACCGGCACTGATGCGACCGGCAGCGACGGTGTCCGCGACACTCCGCCGCGGGAGACCCGCGGCTCCGCGGCAACATCCAGCGGCGCGAGCAGCGACTCGAACAGGCTGACGTGTTCATCACCGGCTTCATCGTCGGGTTCATCGGCGGCTTCTGCGGCGGGCGGCTGCAGCAGCACAGCGAACGGGGTGGGCGCATCCGCTTCGACCGGCACGGCAGGCCGCGGCGAATCAGTCTCGGCCTGCCCCTGCGCCTGCACCGGAAGCGGCACCGTGTGAGCCGGCTTGGGGTGCCGCCCGACGACGACCGGACCAGCAGACTCGACGCGCCCGTTGGGGTGCACGGTCAAAGGCCAGTCACCCTGCTCATCGCTGACCTGCAGCAGCACGGACTGCCCACGGCTACGGGCGGTCTCGACGACGAGACCAATGATCTCCTCACGCACGCCGGCTTCATCGTTGCCGGTCACCATGCGCGTGGCACCGTTGATGGTGACCTCGCCCGTCGTATCGGTTTGCACTTCGGCGATGATGTCAGCCGTGGTGTCAGACACCGTAAATCCGGCCTCGGGCGCAACGGTATCGGGGAGCGCGGGAACGTTTCGTGACATGAGTAAGCCTTCCGTTCTCGGACATGACGTCGCAGGCAGCCTCGGGTGAGCTGCGACGAGTTATGTGCGTAGTAGGAGAATAGCTGGTCGCCGTCCCTGAATTGGAGGATTATTCACTGAATCCGCGTGGATTCCGCCAGAACGGACGCTGATCGGCTAGGATCCGAGCGCCGCGAACCGCTCGATGTCGGCCTCGGCGCCCGACACGATGATGAGGTCATGGTTGGACACCACCGTCTCAGCGGTGGCATAGGTGAACGGCTTTCCCGGACTCTTCACACCGACCACCGTGACGTTGTACTTGCGACGCACCCCGGAATCAACCAGGTTGAGGCCGCGGATCTGCTTCGGCGGGTACATCTTCACGAGGGCGAAATCATCATCGAACTCGATGAAGTCGAGCATGCGACCCGACACGAGGTGGGCGACGCGTTCCCCCGCCTCGGCTTCTGGGTAGATCACGTGGTTAGCGCCGATGCGTTCGAGGATCTTGCCGTGTGACTTAGAAATAGCCTTGGCCCAGATCTGCTGGATCTTCAGGTCAACCAGGTTCGCCACGATGAGCACGCTCGCTTCGACCGAGGAACCGGTTGCGCAGACGGCGATGGAAAAGTCCTGGGCACCGATTTGCTGCAGCGCCTCGAGGGAACGGGCATCGGCCTGCACAGCGTGGGTGACTCGCTCCGACCATTTCTGCACGAGGGCCTCGCTCGTGTCGACCACGAGGACTTCACGACCCAGCCGATCAAGCTGGCCGGCCGTGGCTGCGCCAAACCGCCCGAGCCCGACGATGAGTACGGGGGCGTCGTGTTTGATGCGATCAACCAACGATGGGCCTCTCTTCCGGGCGTTTGAACAGTTGCCTGCTCTGACTGGCGGCCAATGCTGCCGCGAGAGTCACTGTACCAACCCGGCCCATGAACATCGTTGCGGCCATCACGTACACGCCCTCAGGTGGCAGGTCGGCGGTGAGACCGGTGGAGAGACCACAGGTCGCAAAAGCGCTGATCACGTCGAACAGTACGAGGTCGAACGGTTGTTTGGAGATATGCAGAATGAGGATGCTCGCCACCGCAACGGTCGTCGCGCCCCACAGCACCACGCTCACCGACAGGCGCAGAATGTCGCTGGGAATGCGGCGGCCGAAGGCCTCCATCTCTTGTTTGCCCCGGGCCTCGGCAAAGGCAGCAAGAAAGAGGATGGCCAGGGTCGTCACCTTAATTCCTCCGGCGGTCGACGCCGACCCGCCGCCGATGAACATGAGCATGTCGCTGAGCAGCAGGCTCGACCCGTGCAGTTCGCTGATATCGATGGTTGCGAAGCCGCCCGAGCGCGTCATCACCGACATGAAAAGCGACTGAAAAATAGTGTCGCCGGCATTCAACGAGCCGAACGTCTTCGGATTGTCGAATTCCAGAATGATGTAGAACACCATGCCCAGGACCATGAGGGCGGTCGTGGTCACGAGGGTCAGTTTCACGTGCACCGACCAACGGCGTGGGGAACGCCACCCGCGGGCGAAGGCATAAATGACCGGAAAACCGAGGCTGCCCAGAAATACACCGATCATCAGCGCACCGAGAAACCAATAATCGTTGGCGAACGGCTCGAGCCCGCCGATGTTCGGGTTGAAACCGGTGTTGGTGAACGCCATCGCGGCGTAATAGAAGCTGTGCCAAACGGCCTCGCCGATCGCGACACCGTCGGCCAGCATGCGCGGAAAGAGCAGGGCGGCAACGCCGACTTCGATGACCAGGGCGCTGATCGCCACGGTCAGTAACAGGCTGCCGACCTCACCGAGGCGCACGGTCTGACCCTCGTTGACCGGGCCGGCGTGGATGCGTGACGGGTTGGAATCGCTCGCGGCCATGAGTTTGGCGCGAAGGCCGAGGCGCCGGGCGATGACGAGCCCCATTAGGGACGCGAGGGTCAGCACGCCGACGCCCCCAATGTTGACCCCGACGAAGACGAGAATATTGCCGAATGGTGACCAGTGTGTCGCCATGTCGACCGTAGTCAGTCCGGTCACGCAGATAACCGAGACGGCGGTGAACACCGCATCGTGCAGGGGTGTCACCGTGCGGTCAGCCGATGCGACCGGCAACGAGAACAACAGGGTGAACAGCATGATGAGTGCCGTGAAAATGAGAATGGCAAACCGCGATGGTGATTTGTGAGCGAGGGCGTCTACGCCGTCGCGCAGGTGCGCCAGAACGCTCAGTGGGCGACGAACGGGCGGCCCAGTCCCACTTCGAGACAACACCTGGGACCCCCGATTGACCTGCGACCTATACCAGTTTGACATGGTACTACCCGGCGGTGTTTTTCCCCAGCACGAATGACTACCCTGAGGGTATGGCAGACATCTTTACCGTGGTGGCGGACTCGGCGCGGCGCGACATTTTGCGCATCCTCTTGGAGCGGGCTGATCCCGCCCGCGAGCCCGTGGGCGCAGGGCGCAGCGAACTGAGCGTGTCCGACATCGTCGGTCATCTTGGGCTGAGCCAGCCGACAGTATCCAAACACCTCAAGGTGCTGCGCGAAGCCGGTTTGGTCACTGTGCGCGAAGATGGGCAACACCGCTTCTACCGACTGGAATATTCGCCGCTTGAAGAGATCGAGGATTGGCTGATTCCATTCCTCAGTGTCGACTTCGATCAGGCCGTCAAGACCGCCGATCTGGAGGGTGAGGGCTTGAAAGAAGAGCAGCGAGCATTCGCCTCGGCAATCGGCAAGGCTTTTGCCGATGCCACGCAGATGTCTCAGGTCGTCAAGGATGCGACAGCCAAGAAGTGGCGCAGAAACGGCTGAAATCGGGCGCCTTCGTGTCGCTGCGAACGGGGCGATCCGACCGGTGAGTAGTTGGGGCGCGATTTGTCCGATAGAATGGTGTTTTCGTGTCAGTCGCGGGCCCCGCGACTAAACCAAAACTTGTGAGGTCCGTGTGGGTTCTGTAATTAAGAAGCGACGCAAGCGTATGGCGAAGAAGAAGCACCGCAAGCTGCTTCGCAAAACTCGCCACCAGCGTCGTAATAAGAAGTAGAACGACTCCTCGTCGTTCTGTGAGCAAAGCGCTAGCCCTTCGGGACTGGCGCTTTTTGCTGTCCGGCGAGCGGTATCGGTGTCAGCGTCTGGTTCGTCGGCCTAGGCTGGAACAATGGCCATCGCACACCTGACTCTGATCGGCAAGCCCGGTTGTCACCTCTGCGACGATGCACGCGACGTGGTCGGCAGCGTTGTGGCCAAGCTCACCGATGACGCATCGGCCCCCACGATCACGCTCGAGGAACGTTCCATTCTCGATGACGCCGACTTGCACGAGCGTTACTTTGAGGACATCCCGGTGCTCCTCATCAACGGCAAGATGCACAACTACTGGCGCATTGATCCCGTGCGCCTGCGCACCGCCCTACTGGAGGTCTCATGACCATTCGTCACATTGTCTGCTGGAAGCTCAATGCCCTCACCCCGCGCAAGAAAGCCGACGCCGCCGCTGAGCTCGCCGCTGGCTTGCAGGCGCTCGTCGGGATTGTGCCTGAGATTCGCGCGTTGACGGTGGGGCCGGATGTCGCCGGTAACGAAAACTGGGACGTCGCGCTGATCGCCGACTTCGACGACCTCGAAGCCCTCGACCGCTACCAGAAGCACCCAGAGCACAAAAAGGTCGGCGCGTTCATTCGCACCGTCGTCGCCGACCGCCTGGCCGTAGACCTCGAGGTCTAGCTGGCGTAGCCGATGCCGGCAGATTTGCGGCACACCGGGTGAGGCCGATGCTCTCGCCGGCGTGTTTCAAATTCTTCCCGTTTTACGCACGGGCAAGTTTGGTGTGGAGTCGGGGCTACGGCTCCAGGCGGGTCGGGCCACGGAACAGGTAGGTGACCTCGCGAATGCTCGCCTGGTGCAGCATGAGCATCAGTACGCGCGCGAGGCCCATGCCGAACCCTCCGTGAGAAGGCACGCCATACCGGAAGAAGTCCAGGTACCCCTCGATCTCCTTCGGGTCGAGGCCCTTCTCCACCGCCTGCGCTTCGAGCACGTCGATGCGGTGCTCGCGCTGGGCTCCCGTCGAGATCTCGGTGCCGTTGAAGATGAGGTCGTAGCTTTTGGTGATCGACGTGTCGTCCTCGTGACGCATGTGATAGAACGGGCGAATACTCGAGGCGTAGTCGGTGAGGAACACGAATTCGTGCCCGTACTTCTCGGCCACATAGGCGGCTATCTGGCGCTCGCCCTCCGGGTCCATGTCGTCGTCGTCGCGGGGAACCTCGTAGCCGCGGCTCTTCACGATCTCTTTGGCCTCGGCCAGCGGGATACGCGGGAACGGCGTGCTCGGAACGGTTACCTCAACGTCGAACAGGGCGAGCACCTCGTCGCCGTGCTTGGCCTTGACCGCGGTGAAGCCGGCGACCAGGAGGTCCTCGTGCAGCTGCATGACGTCGTCGTGGCTGTTGATCCAGCTGATCTCCGAGTCAACGCTGGTGAACTCGGTGGCGTGCCGGCTCGTGAAGGAGGGGTCGGCGCGGAATGCCGGGCCCACCTCGAAGATCTTGCCAAAGCCGGCGGACTGCGCCATCTGCTTAAAGAACTGAGGGCTTTGCGCGAGGTAGGCCTTGGTGTCGAAGTAGCCCACCTCAAACAGTTCGGCGCGGCTCTCGCTCGCGCTGGCCATGAGCTTCGGGGTGTGCAACTCGATGAAGTCGTGCTCGATCCAATAGGTGCGCAGCGCGTGCTCGAACGTGGTCTGGATGCGAAAGATGAGGTTCTGCTTCGGGTTGCGCAGGTCGAGGAAGCGCCAGTCCATGCGTTTGTCGAGGCTTGAATCGGCCGCGATCGGTGTTTCGGGGATGGCAGCGGATACCACGGTGAGGGTTGTGAGTTTGATCTCGATGCCGCCGAGCTTGACTCGCTCGTCGTGCTTGAGCGCCCCGGTGACCGTGACGAAGGTACCCTGGGCGAGACCCGAGATGCTGGTAGCCGGTTCGTCGGCGACAACGACGCCATCGGCATCCGTTGTGCGGGGATTAACCAGCTGCACGGCGCCGGATTCGTCGCGCAGCACGACGAATTGCACCTTTTTCTGGTCTCGAACGGTGTCGACCCAGCCGGACACCGATACGGGGCCGTCGTCGAGAGCGGACAGGTTCTTGATTAATACGCGCGAAGTCACTGTTCGAGCTTAGCCGGAGCCGCTCGAGGGTCCCCGCCGAGGGGCGCCCGGTAGAGTATGTTTCGGGAGGGACGACGCCATGACGCAGAATAGACTTGAGGTTGATACCGGGGCCGTTCGCAGCCTCGCAGAGAATTTCGACGTCGTTCGTCGCGGCCTCAGCGATGCGAGCGCCGTCGGTGTGGAATTGGGGACCATGGTCGGTCACGCGCACCTGGCGAGCGTTATCGACGACTTCTCGTCGAAATGGGACGATCGCCGCACCGAACTGACCGAGCAGCTCACGCAAATGCACACCATGGGTCAAGCAGTGGCGGACGGATTCGAATCGGTGGATTCTGGACTAGCTCGTGCTCTGACCGAGACCCCAAGTTCGTGAGCGGCTACGACCCGCTTCCGGGCGATCCGACCGGCGTGCGTACAGCGGCAACCAAGTACACGCTGACAGCGGATGCCGTGCGCGATTCCGCCGCCGAACTGCGCCGGCTCATTGCGGCTGATGACCTGGGTCGGAGCGAGGCCGTGTCGGCACTTGTGGAGTTGTCCGGCGATGTCGCTGGCCGGCTGGAAAAGCTGCACGGCCGCTATGAGACAGCGGGTTCGTCGCTCACCGTCTACGCCGATTCATTGGAAACGGCCCAAACCATGGCGCGGCAGGCAATCGATGCGCGTGACTACGCGGCGACCGAAGCATCTACCGCTCAGTCGTGGGCCGACCACTATTCCGACGCGGCGCGCGCAGCGATCGACCCGGCAGACCAGGTGGACGCCCAGCGACTAGCCTTCGCGCACGAGTCGGTCGTTGAGGAACTGACGGTACAACTTGCCGCGACCCTGCAGAATTATCATGATGCGATTTCACTGCGCGATTCTGCCGCGGCCGTCGCTGCCGAGCAAATCGCTGCTGCGATCGAGCAGGATGGCCTTAACGACTCCCTCTGGGATGATTTCAGCGGCTGGGTCGCCGAAAATGCTGCCGTCCTAACCACCATCAAGAACATTTTGGGTTATCTGGCGGCGGGACTGGCGCTTCTGAGCCTGTTCTTTCCGCTCCTCATCCCATTTGCCCTGGCCATCGCCGGGGCAACGGCACTGCTGAGCCTGGTTCTCGCCAGCACCGGACAAATCTCATGGATTGAGTTTGGCCTGGACGCGCTCACGTTTGCTAGTTTGGGCGTCGCCGCCATCGCCGGCGTGGCGCTCAAGGGCACGATGGCAGCCTTGAAGACCACACGGGTAGCCCAAATCACCAGGTTGGGGACCAGCAAGAATCCCCTGCGCTCGGTATCGTCCAGCTTCAACGGCGTGCTCCCGAGTAAGGTCGGGTTCTCGAACAAGGTGGGCTGGTACCGAGAGGTGCTTTCGACCAAGGGAGTCGCCAACGCTCAGGCGTCGCGGGTGTTGAGCAATGCGCGAGCCGGCGCTGGTGGCCCTGGCGATGATCTGCTCGTTGGCTTGGCCAAGGTTAATATCGGGTTTCAGCGCGTGGAACTGGCAATCCCCACCGTGCTCAAGGGAACGAATTTAGCCCTCGACCAGCTCGGACTCCCAGCGCAGGTGCTCAACCCCATCATGCCCGACGCCGTTGATAACGTACTCAACGCGGGTGCCTCCGTGGACGATTGGTACGAGCACGTGAATGAGCAGGCAACATGGAGAGTGGGAACATCGTGGTGAAGCCGGGATGGCCGAACAAGGCCCACCGAATCTCAGACCTCGTTTTCTTCGGCTCCGTCGTCTTTTTCGTGATTGTCTGCATGGGACCGGCACTCGTCATCGCGGTGCTCGGGCTAACCACCGGCTCGACGCCGACCGAGGAACAGGGTGGGTTCTTCGGCTGGAGTGCCAAGTATCCAGCGTTCAACCCGCAATCCTGGACGCTCTTCGTCCCAGCAATCGGTCTGCTGTTCCTCTCCATCTTCACCATCCCATTGCCGCTTCGACGGTTCCCCAAACCCGGGCGCGCCACGTTCGCCTGGTTCGCTTTCGTGGCCTTCCTGTTCTCCATTCCGTTGGGCACCGCCTATTTCGGGGCACCCGGCATTCACAACGAAGGGACGCTGGCACTCTTTGTCTACCTGGCGGCGTGGGTACTCCTCGTCGTACGCGACATCCTCGGCTGGGTGCACCTCGTTCCACGGGCGTGGCGAGAGAGCCCAACGGCGCGCAGCCGTCGTGCACGGAAGCCGGCGTCAGCGGATGCCTGACTTGGGTTCCCGGCCAACCGCGCCATCAGCCCCACGCGTCCGAAGCGCCTACCGGCTCGTGCTTCCGCCCGGTTGGGTGCTGATTCCAGTTGGTGAGTCTGCCGAGCAGGCCATCACGAATCTCATCGACCGACAGTTCGCCGGACTGCCGAATGACAGTTACGGCCCGCAGAAGAAGCGTCTCGGCGACGGCCTCCGCACCATCGCCGCCGAAGCTCGCCAGGCCGGTGGGATTGACCTCATTTTTCCGCTGGCTATGCCCTGGCTGGTACCCGTCTCAGCGGGCATTGTGGTGAGCGAGGTGCGAACGGACGCGCCGTCCGGCACGGCGGTCGCTCTGCTCGTGGAACGCATGCAGGTGCGGCAACCCAACGCGACGAGCGCCGTGACCCGGGCCGGGCGCTGCGTGCGCGAACTCGTTGATCTGCCGCGTGCTGATCAACTGACCGTGGCCGCCGTGCGCACCGTGCACTACACCTGGCCCGTCCCTGGCGCACCGGGCACCTTTCTGGTCGCCGCGCTCACGATCTCTGGACAGCCGATCACGGAGTTCGAGCCAATCGTCGAGGCCCTCACCGAGCTCTTCGACGTCATGATGGAATCGGTGGTCTGGTCATGACCGCAACCATTCGGGTGGACTTCGATCGCGACCTGTGGCTTTATGTACCCGAGGAATGGCCGTGGAACCAGTTCGCGGATCTCGACGACTGGGCCGGCACGATCACGGTTCTGTTGACGGATGCCTATACCCTCGATGCGGCTACCGCGCGCTGGATTGATGAATCGTTGCACTCGATCGCGAACGACCGACCGAAGACCGAGTCCCGCTTTGTCTACTTGGCCAACCCAGCGGAGTCTGTCTTCTTTGTGAGCGTGCTCTACCCGGCGAGGTCACCGGAACTGACCCTCGACGACCTCGCGGCGGTGCATGACCCCGCCGCCACGAGCGCGGTCGCGGTGACCACGTTTTCGTCGGAGCTGCTCGGTGACGGGGTGCGCAGCATCCGCTATGCAGACGCGGGAGAGCCCGATCATGACATTGCAGCGATTGCGCAGTATGCGTGGAAGGGTGACGACTTAGACGTGGTGGTCATCGCCGCCAATTTCAACATTGCGCTGCTGACCGAGTTGCTGCCGATCGTGGATGACCTCGCCCGGAGCATCAGCATCGTTGACGCCTGAGCGCTCTCACGGCGGTTTCAAGGCTGGGGCCTCCGTAGACTAGTCGGGTGGTAGCCAGTCAAGTGCATCTCGTGCGTCACGGTGAGGTCTTTAACCCTGAACGCGTGCTCTACGGACGGCTGCCGAATTATCGACTGTCCGAGCAGGGCGTGCTCATGGCTGCCACCGCCGCGGCCGAACTGGTCGAACGTGGCCGCCCGGTCGTGCGCGTGATCGCCTCGCCGCTGCAGCGTGCGCAGGAATCGGCCGCTCCGATCGCCGCAGCCTTCGCGTTGCCGATCGACACCGAGGAACGCATCATCGAACCGACCAACAGGTTCGAAGGCAAGCGGGTGCGTGGCCAGGGCGGCGCTCTGCGCGACCCCCGCAACTGGCCGGCTCTGGTCAACCCGATCCGGCCGAGCTGGGGTGAGCCTTTTCGGGCTGTCGCGAAGCGGATGCTCGCGGCGATCGATGACGCCTGGAACTCCGTGGACGAGGGCGATGTCGTGCTGGTCAGCCACCAGTTGCCGATCTGGATGGTGCACCGTGCGCTCGCCCACGAAAGCCTCGCCCACGATCCGCGCAAGCGCTGCTGCGATCTGTCGAGTATCACGACCCTGTCTTGGCGCGGCGACCGGTTCGCCGAGACCGGCTACGCCAGCCCGGCCTTGGCGCTGCTGAACCCGAGCAACGATGTGGGCGCAGTATGAGCCGCCGTTTGATTCGGCTGCTTGCCGGACTTGCAGCCGCCTCGTTCCTTCTCGCTGGTTGCTCCTCTGACCCTCTAGCCGAGCAGTACCGCGAGGGCTCGAGCAAGGGCTTCATCGCCGGCGACGGCAGCGTCACCGAGATCGCCCTCGCCGACCGTGGCGAGGCCATCGCGTTCTCCGGCGTGACCGAGACCGGTGAAACGGTCACCAGCGACGCCTTGCTCGGCGAGGTTCTGGTCGTCAATTTCTGGTACGCGAGCTGCGCGCCGTGCCGCGCCGAGGCATCCGATCTGCAGAACCTCAACGCGCAATTCGAGAACAAGGGCGCGAGTTTTCTCGGCGTTAACGTGCGTGACCAGGCGCCGAACGCGATCGCGTTCAACGAGACCTACAGCGTGACTTACCCCTCGGTGCTCGACGTCGACACCGGCGCCATGCAGCTCGCCTTCAGCGGCAGCATTCCGCCGAACGCGGTGCCCACGACGCTCGTACTCGACGCCGAAGGCCGGGTCGCCGCGCGCATTCTCGGTCAGGTCACCTCGCCATCCATTCTGGAAACCCTGATTCGGGACACGATCGCGGAGACTGGCCCGACCGAGTGAATAATCCCTTCGGAGAGATCGTCTTCAGCGGGCAGCTGCTCTTCGCTATTCCCATCGCGCTCCTCGCAGGTCTCGTGTCGTTCGCCTCCCCGTGCATTTTGCCGCTCGTGCCGGGCTACCTCGCCTACATCGGCGGCTTCACCGACGGGAGGACCGGCACGTCCAAGCGGGATCGGCGCGGACGCAACCGACTGCTGACCGGGGTCGGCCTGTTCGTGCTCGGCTTCACAGTGGTGTTCGTGCTCACCGGCGTCGTCTTCGGTGCGGCCGGATTCTGGCTTAACTCCTACCGCGACGTGATCACCCGGATCGCTGGCGTCGTGGTTATTCTGCTCGGCCTGGTCTTCGTTGGCCAGTTCGGGGTGATGCAGCGCACCATCAAGACCAACTGGCGCCCCAAAATGGGTCTGGCCGGAGCGCCCCTGCTCGGCGCGGTGTTCGCGGTCGGCTGGACGCCGTGCACCGGCCCGACGCTCACCGCCATCAACTCGCTCAGTCTCGGCACTGGTTCGCCCTGGCAGGGCGGCCTGCTGGCGCTGTTTTACTCCCTCGGCCTCGGTATTCCATTTTTGCTGATCGCCCTCGGCCTCAACTGGGCCACCGGATCGGTCGCATTCCTGAAACGGCATATACGTGCCATCAACCTGTTCGGCGGCGTTTTGCTCGTCGTCATCGGAGTCCTTATGGTGACCGGTATCTGGAACACCTGGCTCCTCGACCTGCAAGGGGTGATTGGCAGCTTTGTCCCGGCCATCTGACCACTACGACTCCCGACCGCAAACACCAGGGGTCCTGCAGCCCAAGCTCGGCTTGACCGGCTGGCTACGCTGGTTCTGGCGCCAGCTCACGAGCATGCGCACCGCCCTGTTTCTGCTGCTGATGCTCGCCATCGCCGCTATTCCCGGATCGCTTGTGCCGCAGCGCAGCTCGGATCCGAACGGTGTCACGCAGTATTTCGCCGACAACCCCGACCTGGCGCCGGCCCTCGACCAGCTGCAAGCCTTCGACGTGTACACCTCGGCCTGGTTCTCGGCGATCTACCTGCTGCTGTTTATCTCGCTCATCGGCTGCGTCATTCCGCGCACCAAACACCACTTTCTGGCCTTGCGCGCGAAGCCGCCGACCACTCCGGCCCGGCTCTCCCGCCTGGCGGGTTTCACCGAGCGTGACGCGCCGGCTGAAGCGGATGCCGCCGCCGCCATCACCCACGCCCGCACCCTCCTGAAATCCAGCGGCTACCGCGTCGCCCGGTTCGAGGCCGAGGGAGAGTCATCGGTCTCGGCCGAACGCGGCTACCTGCGCGAGACCGGGAACCTGATCTTTCACGGCGCCCTGGTTGGCGTTCTAATCACCGTCGGATTCGGCGGCGGCTACGGCTTCAGCGGCCAGCGCGTGCTGGTCGAAGGCCAGACCTTCGTGAACACGCTGCTGGCGTACGACTCCTTCAACCCCGGGCGTTTTTTCGACGACGGCACCCTCGACCCGTACACCCTGAGCCTCGACGACTTCGCGGTGGCCTACGAGCAGCTCAACCTGCAAGCCTACGGCCAGCCGATCGACTTCACCGCCGACGTGACCGTTACTCCCAAGGGCGCAGAAGCCGAGCCCAGCGCGGTCAAGGTCAATGGGCCGCTGCGCACGAATGGCACGAGCATCTACCTGCTCGGCAACGGCTACGCACCGACCATTCAGGTCACGGCACCCGACGGTACCGTCGTGTTCTCCGACTCGGTACCGTTTCTGCCGCAAGACGCCAACCTCACCTCGCTCGGCATTGTCAAGGTCCCAGACGGTCTGGCCGAACAGCTCGGTATGATCGGCTTCTTCTATCCCACCCAGGACAAGGCCCAGTCCGGGGCGAACTTCTCAAGTTACCCCGACCTTGAATATCCGCTGCTCACCCTGAACGTGTACACCGGCGACCTCGGTCTCGATGACGGCGTGCCGACATCCGTTTATGCACTCGTCACCGACGATCTGACCCGGCAGACCGGCGGCACCACCGGTGTCGACTCGATCGAACTCAAGCCGGGCGAGTCCACCGAGCTGCCGAATGACCTCGGCACCGTCAGCTTCATCGACAATGACCCAGCCGCTTCGGCTGCCGGCGATTTCAAGCAGTCCGTTCCGCGCTTTGCCAGCTTCGACATCCATCACGATCCGACCCAGATCTGGCTGATCTCCTTCTCTGCACTCGTGCTGTTCGGCCTGTTCACCGGACTGCTTGTGCCGCGTCGCCGAGTCTGGGTGAAGGCGACCACGCGTGCCGATGGAACGGTGCACCTCGAATACGCCGGTCTCGCCCGCGGCGACGACCCTGCCCTCAAAATCGCCGTCACAGCCCTGGCCGACCGACACCTGAAACTGCTCAAATTCCACCAACCCATCGCCGCCACCCCCGAATCGACTTAGGCTTAGATCGTGAATCTGACTGACTCCGCACTGCTCAACTCGTACTCGCTCTACGCGCTGTACTCGGCGATGGCCGTCTATGCCCTCGCTTTCATCGCCTTCGCGATCGACCTTGCCCGCCGCTCGAGCGCGGTCGGCGTGATCGAGGCGGCCCACCTGGTTGAACAGGATGCCGCTGCTTCGGCCGGCGCCGCACCACCCGCTGGCGGCACCCTGACCCTGAAACGGCCAGTGTTGTCCCGCATCAGCGCGCGAATGGACAACGACGCGGCCCTGCCCTATGGCCGCTCGTCGAGCCTGCGGGTCGGCGTCTCGCTCACAGTGCTCGCCTGGGCACTGCACCTCGCGGCGACTGTCATGCGCGGTTTCGCCGCGGACCGGGTGCCGTGGGCGAACATGTACGAGTTTGCAATGACCGGAACCTTGCTCATCATGACCGTGTTCCTGCTGGTGCTGGTGCGCTCGGACCTGCGTTTTCTCGGAACCTTCGTCACCGGCCTCGTGCTCGTGCTGCTCGGAATTGCCGCCCTGCAGTTCTACGTCGAGGTGGCCCCGCTGCCGCCTGCGCTGCAGTCGGCCTGGCTGGTGATCCACGTTTTCGTGGCGTCCCTCGGCACCGGAATGTTCGCCCTCGGCTTTGCGCTGTCGACCGTGCAGCTGTTGCAGTCGCGAAGAGAGAACCACGTGCTCGAGGGGGTTGTCTCGCCGCGCGGGGCGATTGCATCCGCTCTGCGCCTGCGTTTTCTGGCCACGCTGCCGTCGTCGGCGACCCTGGAGAATCTGTCCTACCGCATCAATATCGTCGGCTTCATTTTGTGGACCTTCACCCTGATGGCGGGCTCGATCTGGGCCGAACAGGCTTGGGGCCGGTATTGGGGCTGGGACACCAAGGAGGTCTGGACCTTCATCATCTGGGTCATCTACGCCGGCTACATCCACGCACGCGCAACCCGCGGCTGGCGCGGATCACGCTCGGCGTGGCTGTCTATCATTGGTTTCAGCGCCGTCATGTTCAACTTCGGCATCGTCAATGTGTTCTTCAAGGGCCTGCACGCCTACTCGGGCCTCTAGCCCAAACCCGAGGTCCCGCAAAAGCGGAAAAACGTTGCTTCGACCGGGCTGAAGCAACAATTTTCCCACTTTCGTGAGCTGGGATGCGCGCTACTCGGCGGCGGCGAGGAGCGCGTGGGTGCGCGCGAGGCGCGCCAGCCACCAGTCTCGGCGCTCCGGACTGGCCGCGTGCTGTTTCAACAGAGCAGGGTCGGGGGCGACCCGGCGCACCGGAATCGCGCCGTCGACCGGGAGCAGCGGGTCGGTCGTGACGTCCTCGGCCATCAGCGAGGCTGTGCCCAGCCCGCAGTCGAAGTACAAGCCGGGAACGGATGCGGCCAGGTGGGCGCCCATGGACAGCCCGACCGAGGTGTCGAGGGCGCTGGAGACGACGACCGGAAGCCCGGTCTGGCCGATGATCGACAGGGCGGCGCGAATGCCGCCGAGCGGCTGCGCCTTGATCACCAGGATGTCGGCGGCGCCGGCCCTCGCCACGGCGAGCGGGTCGCTGCTCTTGCGTACGCTCTCGTCGGCGGCGATCGGTACGCTCAGGTAGGTCGTGCGTTGGCGAATCTCTGCCAGTTCCGGCACGGTCATGCAGGGCTGCTCGACGTATTCGAGATCAAAGGCGCTCAGGGCGTGAATGGCATGCTCGGCCTCATCCACGTTCCACAGTCCGTTCGCATCGATCCGGATGCGTCCCTCCGAGCCGAGCACGCGGCGCACCTCGGCGACCCGGGCCACGTCATCGGCCAGGGTCTGGTCAGGGCTGGCCACTTTCACTTTGACGGTGCGGCAGCCGGGAAAACGGGCCAGCACCTCGGCGACCTTGTCTACAGCGACGGCCGGCACGGTGGCGTTGACCGGAATACTCCTGCGCAGCGGGTGCGGCGTGTCTTGCCAGCCGAAATCAATCGCGGCCCGCAGCCAGTTGGTGGCCTCAGCGCCGTCGTATTCGACGAATGGCGAGAACTCCGTCCATCCCTGCGGCCCCTCGAACAGCAGCGCTTCCCGGTTGTCCAAGCCTCGAAAGCGGTCGAACAGTTTCAGGGAGACGACGTGCGCGGAACCGAGTATCTCATCCAGTGAGGGCATCATGGTTCTAGTTTGGCAGCCTCCGGCTGGGTAGACGGCCAGACCAGCTTGTGGCTGGTGACCGGCCTGCTGCTCAGGGTTCAAAGCGAATCCTGATAGCGGTCATCGCCCTCATCATCGTGGTCGATGCCGTTCGACTTGACGTTGACCAGGGCGACCGCGATGCCGGGGGCGATGAGCAGGTAGGCGTCTTCAAGCCGGCCCTCCCCGCTGTTCACCCGCCACCAGTACGGCAGCCCAGCAGCGATGGCGCCGTCGATCTCCACCTGGATCGACTCGACCGAACGGCCGCCAAGGGAATAAGGCTTGCCGCCATAGACGATATCGATGCGGTTCATGGTTCGTCCTTCGAACTCGATGGCGCGGCTGGGGAACGGGGTTCGGGAACGATTTGCAGGCCGCCAGAGGAGTTGGCCGTGGCCATGAGCGCCTCGATCCACTCGCGGTTCAGGGTAGGGGAGCGGCTGCCGAAGTACTTGTACGCGATCGGGATGCCGGGGTGTAGCCAGATGGTGGTGCGCCCGTCGCCCACCTGCGGGTCATCGCGCCAGGTGAAATAGAACGACTCGCCGCGCCGAAGCTTGGCACCGACGACCACCTGAATATGGGCCAGCACGCGATCGTCGAAGTCTGCGGTGAGGGTTGAGGCGTAGGTCAGCTTTCCCATGTCTCGCTCCAGCTCGTGTGCATTCGGTTGATCGGTGAACCCGCTAGTCGCTCAGGTAGTGCTCCAGTCGAGGTACGTGCAGCAGTGCCAGCGCGCGTTTCTCGATCTGCCGCACGCGTTCCCGGGTGACGCCCTCGATGTGGGCGATCTGGTCGAGGGTGCGGGGTTCGTTGCCGTCGAGGCCGAACCGGGCCCGCAGAATAGAGTGTTCCCGAGGCGGCAGTGTTTCCAGAAAGAAGCGAATGTCCGCGGCACGCAGGGTCAAGGTGGCGTGCTCGTCGGGCTGGGGCAGGTCGTCATCGATAATGAGTTCAGCCATGTCGCCGGCGCCATCGCCGACCGGGGTGTGCAGGGAAATCGGTTCGTTGTCATACTGCAGCAGCCGCAGCACATCGCGCACAGGAATCTGGGCGGCCTCACCGATCTCGCGTGCTGTCGGGTCGCGGTCGAGCACGCTCGTGAGATCGCGACGGATCCGCTTGATCTTGTTGAGCTTCTCCGCAGTGTGCACTGGGATGCGGATCATGCGTGACTTGTCGGCCATGCCGCGGTGGATGGCCTGGCGGATCCACCAGGTGGCGTAGGTGGAGAATTTGTAGCCGGTCATGAAGTCGTACTTTTCGACCGCCCGCACCAGGCCCATGTTGCCGTCCTGCACGAGGTCCATGATGGGCACCCCGCGACCGGAATAGTGTTTGGCGATGCTGACGACCAGCCGCAGGTTCGCTTCGATGAACTGGTTCTTGGCGCGGCGCCCGTCGTGCACGAGCCAGGCCAGCTCCCGCTGCTCCACCGAATCGCGCGGGATGGCATCGCCGTCCCGCAGCAGTCGGGCCTCAGCGAACAGACCCACCTCGATGCGGCGCGCCAGATCAACCTCTTGCTCGGCGTTGAGCAGGGTCCCCTTGCCGATGCGGCGCAGGTAATCGCCGAAGGCATCCGTCGATGCGGCGCTATAGCTGGCCGATGACGCGGCGCGGCGTGGAGCGGCAGTCGCTGCCGGGCGCGACAGCGAAGCCGAGGTAGTTTGAAGGCGCGGCGGTTGAAGGCTCGTGACGTGCACGGTCTTGGCCGAGGCGGTACTCGTTTGAACTGTCGTTATCATGAGCGCTTGCCCCCGCACTGGCTACTGCTGTCTGTGATATTCATGGCCACCTCCCCGTGCATTCCAAGTCATTAGTACACCCCCGAAAGGGGGTAGCGATCAAGGGCTTGACTTATTGTTCGGTAAAGGTTACCTGAGGTTAATTCGTTTTTACAACCGTGAGTATTACGAGTCGGCAACGCCGCAAACCGCGCGTCTGTCCCCGTAGGCTGAGAGTATGAGCGAACAGGTATCCGAAATCTTCGACGCGAGCCAATGGAAGGCCGTTTCGGGCTTTGAGGATCTCACCGATCTCACCTACCATCACGATCTGAGTGGGCGCATCGCCCGCATCGCCTTCGACCGGCCCGAGGTGCGCAACGCCTTTCGCCCGCGCACGGTCGACGAGTTGTTCAGCGCTCTTGAAGACGCTCGGCTGAACTCGAAGATCGGCGTCGTTCTGCTCACCGGCAATGGCCCAAGCGCCAAAGACGGCGGCTGGGCCTTCTGTTCCGGTGGCGATCAGCGCATCCGCGGCCGGGACGGCTACAAGTACTCCGAGGGCGCGACGGCAGCGGGCATCGACCGCGGGCGCGCCGGACGCCTGCATATTCTTGAAGTGCAGCGCCTCATCCGTTTCATGCCCAAGGTCGTCATCGCGGTTATACCCGGCTGGGCGGCCGGCGGCGGGCACTCCCTGCACGTGGTCTGTGACCTGAGCATTGCCAGCGCCGAAAACGGCAAATTCAAGCAAACGGATGCCGACGTCGGTTCCTTCGACGCCGGTTACGGCAGCGCCTATTTCGCCCGCCAGGTCGGCCAGAAGGCCGCCCGCGAGGTGTTCTTTCTGGCCCGCGAATACTCGGCCCAGCGGGCGCTCGAGATGGGCGCGATCAACGCCGTCGTGCCGCACGCCGAACTCGAAACCGTGGCACTGGACTGGGCCAGGGAGATTCTGACCAAGTCGCCCACCGCGATTCGCATGCTCAAGTTCGCCTTCAATGCCGTCGACGACGGCCTGGTCGGCCAGCAGGTGTTCGCCGGCGAGGCGACCCGACTCGCTTACGGCACCGATGAGGCCGTCGAGGGCCGGGACTCCTTCCTGGAGAAGCGGGAACCGGACTGGTCGCCGTACCCATGGCAGTACTGACGTGATTCGCCCGTCATGATCGGCCCGTCGTGAGGTCGTTGCTCGCGGTCGCGCCGGAGAATCCGCTCGATTTTTTGGTCGTGTTGCGAAACGCGCTCGCTGGCAGCGGGCCGGCCGTGCTGCCGCTGGCGACCGAGCGGGCTGCTGGAATGCCGGTCCTGGGCGACGTGCCGAAACGGGTCGCCGTGGTGATCGAGACCTCCGGGTCGACGGGGGTGCCAAAACGGGCCATGCTCGCCACCAATGCGTTGTTGGCCGGTGCCGCGGCGTCGGCGGTCGCCCTCGGTGGAGCGGGGCAATGGCTGCTGGCCCTGCCGGTGTACTACATCGCTGGGGTGCAGGTGCTGGTGCGCTCGATCGCTGCCGAAACCACCCCGCTCGTGCTGGCGCCGGGCCACTTCGATCCGCAGAACTTTCTTCGCCTGGCCGAGAGCCTGACCGAGCCGCTGCGCTATACCGCGCTGGTTCCGGTGCAGCTGGCCCGGCTGCTCGACGCTGCGGATGACCCGGCCCTGCTGGCCGTGCTGCGTCGTTTCACTGCGATTTTGGTCGGCGGGCAGGCCATCCGACCCGAGCTCATTGCGCGGGCGGCCGAACTGGATGTGCGGGTCGTGCGCACCTATGGATCGTCGGAGACCGCAGGTGGGTGCGTCTACAACGGGGTTCCGATCGGTGACACCCTTGTGCGCATCGTCGACGGGCAGCTCGAGCTGTCGGGCTCGGTGCTCGCCGAGGGCTACCTCGACGATGTTGCGCGCGCGGCTGACCGGTTTGTCGTGGAGCACGGGGTGCGCTGGTATCGCACCGGCGACCTCGGCTCGATCGACCCGGCGAGTGGCCGCGTCACGGTGCTCGGCCGGGCTGACAACGTGATCATCTCCGGCGGTGAGAAGGTGTCCCTCGACGCCGTCGAACGGATCGTACGGTCTTTTGGAGGCTTCGAGACGGCGGTTGTGCTCGGCGGCGATGATGCCCAATGGGGCCAGGTGCCGGTTCTGGTGGTCGCCGGGGCAGAAGGCGCAGCCGCGGATCTGGCTGGAGTCAGGGCTTCCGTTGTAGCGCTGCTGGGGCGTGCGGCCAGGCCCGCGCGCGTCGTGCGAGTGGAGCAGATTCTATTGCTGGCCTCGGGTAAGCCCGACCGGGTGGCGCTGGCCCGGCAGGCTTTCGCCGGTACGCCCGACCAGTAATATGGTGGCGTGGCACAAGGAGCTAGGCCGGTCAGGCCCAAACAACAAAGACTGAACCCTGCAGCGACGCTGGCCGGTGCCGCTTCCGGCGGCAAAACCAGCGGCAGATCCGGCCACCCCGCCTACAAGAACGGTCCGCCGCGCAAGGGACCGGCTGCGGTCAAACAAGCCACCGCCGCCGACTGGATCGCCGGTGCGCGCCTGCGCACCCTGCCGCTCGCCATCGCTCCTGTGCTTCTCGGCACCGGAGCCGCCATCGTCGCGGCTGGCCCCGGTATCTACCACCCGGTGCGCGCGCTGCTCGCCCTCGCGGCGGCCCTTCTGCTGCAGATCGGCGTCAACTACGCCAACGACTATTCCGATGGCATTCGCGGCACCGACGCTTTTCGGGTCGGTCCGGCCCGGCTCACCGGCGGCGGTGTCGCCGACCCCCGCACCGTGTTGCGCGTCGCGCTGGTCTTCTTCGGCCTCGCCGCTGTGGCCGGCCTGACCCTCGTCATTCTGACCCAGTACTGGTGGCTGCTACTCGTCGGCGTCGTCGCCCTTTTGGCGGCCTGGTTCTACACCGGCGGCAAGAAGCCCTATGGCTACCTCGGCCTCGGCGAATTGTTCGTGTTCGTCTTCTTCGGCCTCGTCGCCACCACCGGCACCACCTACGTGCAGGTCGGCGACTTTACGACCGAGAGCGTGCTCGGCGGTGTGGCCATCGGCCTGATCGCCTGTGCCGTGCTCATGGTCAACAACCTGCGTGACATCGTGCCCGACAAGGCCGCTGGCAAGCGCACCCTCGCGGTGCGCATCGGACGCACAGCCTCCCGGGTTGTCTTCTGCGTCTTCCTGCTGCTGCCGTTCGTGATCGCCGGATTGTTCAGCCTGGTTTATCCGCTCGGGATCTTCACGTTCTTCGTGCTGCTGCTGGCGCTGCCGGCCTGCCTCATCACGGTCACCGCGACGTCGGCCAAGGAACTCATACTTGCGCTCAAGCTGACCAGCCTCGCGGCGTTGGCCTATGGGCTGTTACTGGGACTTGCTTTCGCGTTTTGAGTTGGTGGTTTCTTCGGTATTCAGCGCCTCATCCTCGACCTCAGAATCCGGGTTCACCGGCTCCTTGTCGGGGTGCCGCGCCTTATACAGGTCACGCGCCACGCTCTCGCGGGACTTGCCGAGGAACAGGTAGGACAGGCACAGGCCGAGTATGGCAGCGATGACGGCTGCAACCCAGGGCCAGAAGCCGAAGGAAAGCAGGATCGCCAGCGGTACGGCAAACATCAGCACGCGCATCACGGAGTAGTACAGCCAAGGGGCCACGAATTTCATGAGCCAAGTTTAGAATGCCGCGCCTGAGCATCCGCACATGTCTCTCACGGCCAAGCGCCATACAATTAGCTCATGCCCAAGCTCTTGATCGGACTAGGACTGGCCCTGGTCATTCTCACGGTCTACTCCCTCGTAGACTGCGCCGTCTTCGACCGCAAACGCATTCGTGGTTTGCCGCGCTGGGTATGGATTTTCGTCATCGTACTGGTACCACTGATCGGCCCGCTGCTCTGGCTGCTGGTCGGCCACGGACGCTCCACTCCCACCACCCGGTCGTACCGATCGGTTGCTCCCGATGACGACCTCGATTTTCTGCGTGGCCTGAACGGCGGCGGCGTTGCCACAGCAACCGGCGAAAACCGACCATTCAACGAGAAAGACCAGCAGGAACGCATCCGGCGGATGGAGCAGGACCTCGCCGATCTCGACAAAAACGATCCGGCACCGGGCAAGGGTGCCGGCGTAGACCCGAAGAAGAAGGAACCGGGCGAGGGCGAGCAGCCTGGCCGTCGGGATGCCTGAGCGGGTCGTTGTTGTCAACCCACACCAGAAGAGCCCGGCTTCTGACTTCAGCATCGCCCTGCTGAACGAATTCGTCCTTCTCGGGCTGCGCGATCTCGTGCTCTGTCCCGGAGCGCGCTCGCAGGCGCTTGCGCTGGCCGCGGCCGAGCTGGAACGGGCCGGCGGCATCCGCTTGCATGTGCGCACCGATGAACGCAGCGCCGGCTTTCTCGCGCTTGGCCTCGCCTTGGAGACCGGTCGGCCTGCCCTCGTCGTCGTCACGTCGGGCACGGCCGTGGCTAATTTGCACCCGGCTGTGCTCGAAGCGCACCACGCCGGGGTGCCGATGATCCTGCTGACGGCCGATCGTCCGACCGAGCTGCGCGGCATCCGTTCGAACCAGACCACCGTGCAGCCCGGCATTTTCGGTGTCGCCACCCGACTGTGCCTCGACGTTCCGGCGCCGGTCGGCGAACCCGACGAGACCGGTATTGCCGCAGCGCTGGCCCGCCAAACGACGGATGCTGCCACCGGCGTATTCACCGCGGCCCCCGGCCCGGTGCAGGTGAATCTGGCGTTTCGGGAACCGTTGTCGGCCGCGCTTCCTGCTGGATTGCCGCCGGTGGCGCCGGTTGCTTCCGTTGCACCCGTCGCTTCGACCGGCGGACCGACCATGCTGCTCGCACCCGGACCCCGCACGATCGTCGTTGCCGGCGATGGCGCCGGCACGGAGGCCGAAGAACTCGCCCATGTCGGAGGCTGGCCGCTGTTGGCCGAAGTCTCCAGCGGGGCTCGGTTCGGCCCGAACCTGGTCGTGCATTATCGCGAGCTGCTCGGCGCCGTCGATCTGGGCGGCGAGGTCGAGCGCGTGATCGTGTTCGGCCACCCCACGCTCAGCCGTGAGATTCCTGCCCTTATCGAACGCCACGGTGTGGAGACCATCGTGATCGCCCCGACCGGACTCGAATGGTACAACCCCGGCCACGCCGTGCGTGCCTTCACCCGCTCGATTGGAGCGGATGCTTCGTGCGCTGCGGCCGCGCGTACGCCGGCCGGTCGCCAGTGGCTGGGCCGCTGGGTCATGACCAGCCGGGCCCTGACCGATGCGGCGGCCGATGAAGGCCGGGTACCAATCGACAGACGCGGTATCACCCGCGCTGAGCTGGCCGTGCTGCGGGCACCGCTGACCCGGGCGCTGCTCGTCGACGCCGTGTGGCGTGCATCGTGGCCGCACGACCGGCTCGTGCTCGGTGCCTCCCGGCTTATCAGAGAAGCAGACAAGCGCGTTCCCGGCAAAAAGATCACCGTGCTGGCCAACCGCGGGCTGGCCGGCATCGACGGCACCATTGCGACGGCCCTCGGAGTAGCCCTGGCCAGCCAGGCCGAACCGGAACCGCGCTCCGTCGGAGTGACGCGGGTACTGATGGGCGACCTGACGTTTCTGCACGACGTGGGTTCGCTGCTGCTCGCTCCCGGCGAACCGCGGCCGCGACTGCAGGTCATTGTCGGAGTCGATGGCGGCGGCAGCATCTTCGACGGCCTCGAGGTGGCCCGGACTGCGCCCGCTGAGGCGATGGAACGGGTGTTGTACACGCCGCGCAATGTCGACCTGCGTGCGCTCGCTGCCGCCTACGGCTGGGACTACGAGGCCGCAGCCACGCGGGCCGACCTGGAGCGTGCCCTGACCGCCGCTCCGACCGGTCCGGTCATCCTCGAGGTTCCGCTCGTTCGCTGAGACTGTGCCGCGAGGGCGAGGGGTCGCAAAGCGTTCTCTGGGCGCGTGTTTTAGGACAACTTGCGCCCCAGCGCCGCGCGAGTCGGGCGCGACGGCCGGCGAGGCTGTGGTCGAGCTACCCGAAGGCCTCGACGATGGGGCGAAACTTCATCTTCGTCTCGGCCAACTCGCGGTCGGGGTCGGAGTCCAGCACGATGCCGCACCCGGCATAGGCAGTGATGCCGCCCTCGGGGGCGACTTGGGCGCAGCGCAGGGCGATCGCCCACTCACCGTCGCCGTCGGCGCCAACCCAGCCGACCGGCCCGGCATAGCGGCCCCGGTCGAACGGCTCGAGCTCGCGAATGAGGCTCAGGGCTTCGAGAGTCGGCGTTCCGGCGACTGCGGCCGTCGGATGCAATGCCGCGATCAGATCGAGCGAGGTCGACCCGTCGCTCAGCGTGCCCTCGAGGTCGGTCGCGAGGTGCCACAGGTTCGGCAGCTTTACCGTGAACGGAATCTCACTCGTCGCGAGCACCGAGGTGTGCGGGCGCAAAGATTTGAGCACGCTCTGCACGGCAAACTCGTGTTCGTCGCCGTCCTTCGACGAAGTGGCCAGGGTGAGTGCCGCCTCGCGGTCGTCTTCGGCATCCGCTCCCCGCGAGATGGTGCCGGCCAGCACCCGGGCGTTGACGGAGCCGTGGTCAGCGCGAATGAGGGTTTCCGGGCTCGACCCGATGAGGCCGTCGACAGCGTAGGTCCAGCAATCCGGGTAGCCGAGCGCGAGCTTGCTGATAGCGCGGCGCAGGTCGGACTCGGCCGGTACTCGCCCGACCAGGTCGCGGGCGAGCACGACTTTGTTGACCTGTTGCGCGCGAATGCGTTCGATACCAAAGCTGACCGCGGTGCGAAAGCCTGCGGGGGGTAACGCTCCCGGGAGTAGCGCGATGCGATACTCGTCGCCGAGTGGATGCAGCGCGAGCGGGTTCGCGGAGGCGCTCTCGCCGGTCACGTGAATGCGCGTCACCCAGCACTGGCCGTCTTCGCGGCCGACGATGATCTCGGGCACGATCAGCACGCTGGTCTGCGCGGACGACTCATCGAAGGCGAACGCACCGAAGGCCAGCAGTCCGGTGCCGGTGCGGGCCAGCGGGTCGGTCACGGTGGCCAGGGCGACGACCTGTTTCCACGCCGCCGCAGCATCCGTCATGCGGGTGGGACCGGAGAATTCGAGCCGCAGCGCGCAACCGATGCCGGCCAAACCCTGGTTGCGACGCATCCAGAGCAGGGGCGTGCGGTCATCGAGCAACAGGATCAGTTGGCGGATATCGGCTATCGGGGAGGTTTCGACCGTCAAGGCCTGCACATTCACTTCTGTAGCCTACGCCCGCGTCACTGCGCCAATGCGACTCTGGGCCCCGGCAACCGTGCAGTTTCGGGAGCCTCCCGCAACCTAGAATGATGGGGTGAATAGAGCAGACCTGAACAAACGGCCCGCGCAGGTGGCTGCCATGTTCGACGAGGTGGCCGCCCACTATGACCGCACAAATGCGCTGCTGTCGGTCGGCAACGCGTCGCTCTGGCGCCTCGCCACCACCAAGGCCGTCAACCCGCAGGCCGGGGAGCGCATTCTCGACATCGCCGCCGGAACCGGAACCTCCAGCGCAGCCCTTGCGCACAGCGGCGCCCACGTCGTCGCCGCCGACTTCTCGGCTGGAATGATCGAGGTCGGCCAGGCTCGCCACGCGCACAACCCGAACATCGAATTCGTGCAGGCCGACGCCACCGCGCTTCCTTTTAAAGACAACGAATTCGACGCCGTCACCATCTCGTTCGGACTGCGCAACGTCGTCGAACCGAAGAAGGCTCTCGCCGAGTTCTACCGGGTAACCAAGCCCGGCGGTCGCGTCGTCATCTGCGAGTTCTCAACTCCGCCGCTCACGCTCGTGCGCCAAAGCTATTTCGCCTATCTCAACTACGTGATGCCGCGGGTCGTGCGGCTTGCCTCGTCGAACGCCGAGGCCTACGACTACCTGGGGGAGTCCATCGCGGCTTGGCCGACCCAGCCGGTATTAAGCGGATGGCTGCGCTCGGCCGGTTACTCCAGCGTCGCCTACCGCAATCTCACGCTGGGCATCGTGGCGCTGCACCGTGGAACCAAATCCTGATCAACTCGATAGGCTGACTTACGTGAAATCCAGAGCCCCCGTGATCCGACGAAGCGCGTCGGTGATTAGCCAGGCGGGCCTCGGCGATCGTATTTTCTCGACTGCGGCCGATCGTGGCTTGGCTGCGAACATCGATTCCGGCATCGAGCGGATCGAAGCCGCGCTCCTCGACGAGCTCGTTTACGCCAACGAAATTGCCACCGTCACCAGTCGCTACCTGCTCAATGCGGGTGGTAAGCGGGTGCGTCCCATGCTCGCCCTGCTCACCGCGCACCTCGGCGATGGCGTCGTTCCCGACGTGGTCACCGCGGCGACGGCCATCGAGCTGACCCACCTCGCCTCGCTTTATCACGACGATGTGATGGACGACGCCGACAAACGCCGCGGGGTGCCGAGTGCCCAAACGGTGTGGGGCAACTCCATCGCGATCCTCACCGGCGACCTGCTGTTCGCCCGCGCCAGCCAGTTGATGGCCCGGCTCGGCGAACGTGCCATCAAACTGCAGGCGATCACCTTTGAGCGCCTCGTGATGGGCCAATTTCAGGAGACGGTCGGCCCGCGCGCCGGCGATGATCCGGTCGAACACTACATTCAGGTGCTCGCCGGCAAAACCGGCTCGCTCATCGCCGCCGCAGCCCAGGGTGGGGTGGTGTTCTCCAACGCTCCGGCCGAGTTCGAGCAGCCCGTCGTCGACTTCGGCGAGAAGATCGGCGTGGCCTTTCAGCTCATCGACGATGTGCTCGACCTGTCACCGCAACCCGAGGAGACCGGCAAGGTGCCGGGGACGGACCTCCGGGCGGGAGTGGTGACGTTGCCACTGCTTCGATTACGGGAACGCGCCGCGAGCGATGGGGCATCCGCTGATCTGCTGGAGCGGCTCGAACGCGACGTGATGAGTGGCGTCGCCGAGCCGACCGAAGCTGCCGATGCAGCGATCACGGCGCTGCGTGAGCACGCCGTCACCGCTGAAACCCTCGCCGAGGCGCACGGCTGGGCCCGCGACGCGGTCGCCGCCCTCGCCCCGCTACCGAAGGGCTCGGTCAAGAAAGCCCTCACCCGATTCGCCGAGACCATCGTCGAACGTTCCAGCTAGAGCGTGTTGGGGCTTGCCCCGACTGCTCGCGCAGTAAGGAAGTTTCCGTGACCAAATTGAGACTGGCCATCGTCGGAGCAGGCCCGGCCGGCATCTACGCCGCCGACATTCTGCTCAAGGCTGAGCGCAACTTTGAGGTCTCGATCGACCTGTTCGACCACCTTCCCGCGCCGTACGGGCTGGTACGCTACGGCGTGGCGCCAGATCACCCGCGCATCAAGGGCATCATCACCGCCCTGCGCGGGGTGCTCGACAGCGGCGATATTCGAGTGTTCGGGAACGTGCGGTTCGGCGTCGATGTCACCCTCAACGACCTCAAAAAGCACTACAACGCGGTCATCTTCGCGACCGGCGCCGTGCAGGACGCTGACCTGAACATTCCGGGCGCGTCGCTCGCGGGGTCGTACGGCGCCGCCGACTTCGTCAGCTGGTTCGACGGTCACCCCGACGTGCCGCGCACCTGGCCGCTCACAGCAAGCGAGATTGCCGTGATCGGCAACGGTAACGTGGCCCTCGACGTGTCCCGCATGCTGATCAAGCACGCCGAGGACCTGCTTCCGACCGAGATTCCCGGAAACGTGTACGACGGGTTGAAGGCGTCACCGGTGACCGACGTGCACGTGTTTGGCCGCCGCGGGCCGACATCCGTTAAATTCACGCCGCTTGAGCTGCGCGAGATCGGCGAGCTGAACGACGTTGACATGATCGTCTACGATGAGGACTTCGACTACGACGAGGCCGCCAAGGATGCCGTCGTGAGCAACAAGCAGGTTTTCGTGATCGACAAGACGCTGAACGCGTGGCGCGCCCGCGAAACCGGCACGGCCAGCCGCCGCCTGCACCTGCACTTCTTCGCCAAGCCAGTCGAGGTCGTCGACGACGGCACCGGCCGGGTCGGCGCGTTTCGCTGGGAACGCACCACAACGGATGCCGCCGGTGGCGTCGTCGGCACCGGTGAGATGCGCGAGATCCCGGTTCAGGCCGTGTACCGGGCGGTCGGCTACTTCGGGTCGGAGCTGGCCGACGTGCCGTTCGACAAGAAGCGCGGCGTGATTCCCAACCGCGAGGGCCAGGTGCTGCGGCGCGACCCCTCAGCTGGGACCGGCGGACTGTTCAACCAGCAGATGTACGGCGTCTACGTGACCGGCTGGATCAAGCGTGGGCCGGTCGGCTTGATCGGCCACACCAAGAGCGACGCGATGGAAACCATCAAGCACGTGATCAACGACCTGGGAAACTGGTGGCGGCCCGAGTCGCCGTCGGAGGAGAGCATCGTGGCGCTGCTCGACGCGCGCGGCGTGCGCTACACCGGACTCGACGGATGGCACAACCTGGACCAGCACGAGCTCGCGCTCGGTGAGGCGGCTGGCCGCACCCGCATCAAGGTCGTCGATCGCGACGAAATGGTCGCGGTCTCCCGCGCGGAGTAGCCCGCTCTTTTTCGACCGGGACCGGGCCCGGAAACGGGGCCCATAACCCGTCAGGGGCCCGCCTCCGTAAGGTGAGCCGGGAGGGCCGCGCGCCGGCTAGCGGAAGTTGGTGAACTGCAGGGCCACGTCGAGGTCCTTGCCCTTGAGCAGTGCCATGACCGCCTGTAGGTCGTCGCGGCTCTTCGAGCTGACCCGCAGTTCATCGCCCTGAATCTGGCTTTTGACGCCCTTGGGCCCCTCATCGCGAATGATCTTGCTGATCTTCTTCGCGTTCTCCTGGTCGATCCCGGCCTTCATCGACGTCTCGATGCGGTACTCCTTGCCGGAGGCGAACGGCTCGCCGGCATCGAGACTGCGCAGAGAGATGCCGCGCTTGATCAGCTTGGACTCGAACACCTCGAGGATCGCCTTGACGCGCTCCTCGGTGTTCGCCTTCATGAGCACCTTCTCGCCGCTCATCGCGATCGAGGCCCCCACGTTCTTGAAGTCGTAGCGCTGGGCGACTTCTTTGTGGGCCTGGTTGAGGGCGTTGTCGACCTCCATCGGGTCGACCTTGCTGACGATGTCGAACGTTGAATCTGCCATTCCCCCATGGTATCCGACCCGCGAGAGCGCAAAGAGTGTCCGATTGAGCACTCCAAACGCGCTCTCGTGTGACTCATAGGCGATTCATAGGCCACGGATGCCTCGGGCATAGACAGCGTCCTTAGGTTCGTTGTAGCGGCACAGGCAACAACGTGCCAAAGGTGAATATCTGAGGAGAACAATGAAGCTGCGCACACGCATCCGTCAAATCAAGGCCCGGTGGTGGGTGCTGAGCGGTGCCGTCGGAACGGTGGGCGCGGTCAGCTCCGAGCTGACCGAAATCACGTCGGGAGTCACTGCCGGTGACACAGTGATTCTGGCCGATCTGAATGCAGCCATCGCCAGTTCCGAGCCTGAGACCGAGAGCGGGCTCGCGGGCCTTGGCGGCGACACGTCGACCGAACCGGGCGCCCCGCCGGCAAGCATGGGCGGTCCGCCCGCCGGGTAGCCGATGCGCCTTTATCGAGAAGCTGATTTCTCGGTGAGGCGTTTCATCTTGTATTGTTAATCCCGCGTCTCCGGTCAAGTGATTACACCTGGTCGGGAGCGCCTGGCGAGTTACCCAAGCGGCCAAAGGGATCTGACTGTAAATCAGACGGCGTAGCCTTCGTGAGTTCGAACCTCGCACTCGCCACCAGTAGTGCAGCGTGATCAGGCAGGCCTTCGGGCCTGCCTGATCTGGTTAAGACGGCTACCTGTAGCGTTGGGGCATGACGCATCCTGCCCCCACCGAGCTGCTTGATCTCGCGCGCACCGTGGCGCTCACAGCGGGTGCGCTTGCCAAGCACCGCCGCGTCGAGGGGGTCGAGATCGCCGCCTCCAAATCATCGCCGGAGGACATCGTCACCGCGGCCGACCGTGAGGTCGAGCGGCACATTCGTGAATTGCTGGCCGATGCCCGGCCGAACGACGGGTTTTACGGTGAAGAATCCGACGCGACGGGCGGTACGAGCGGGCTCACCTGGGTGGTCGACCCCATCGACGGCACCGTCAACTACCTCTACGACATTCCTTTTTACGCCGTCAGTATCGCCGTGGTGCAGGGCGATCCCGATCCGGTGAGCTGGAACACCCTCGCCGGCGCGGTCGTCAACCCGGCCCTCGGCGAGGTGTTCACGGCATCCGAAGGGTCGGGCGCGTGGCTCGGTGACCAGCGCCTGCATGTGAATCAGGATGTTCCGCTGTCGCTCGCCCTGGCCGGCACGGGCTTTGGCTATAAGGCGGCGCGGCGGGTGTGGCAGGCGAACGTCGTTGGCGGTCTCATCGGCCAGGTACGGGACATCCGTCGCATCGGGTCGGCCGCACTCGACCTGTGTTCGGTCGCTTGCGGGCGACTCGACCTTTATTTTGAACGCGGACTCAACCCCTGGGATCACGCCGCCGGTGCCCTGATCGCCCGCGAAGCTGGTGCCCGGGTCGGTGCTCTGCAAGCGGATGCTGAGGGTCGCGACCTGCTGATCGCCGCAGCTCCCAGCCTCTACAGTCAGTTCGAACCCGTGCTCGTCGAGCTGTTTGAACGTTTTCCGGCTCCGGCGTAGGAAGCCTGACACTTTACCCACTTGCCCAAATTGGGGTGTGATCCGCCGCGTACCTCTGCTATTCTCAGGACTGCGCGCTATCCTTAATCAATTCGTTATATTGGCCAGTCGTTGTTTGGCGTTGTCCAGTACGAGCATCAGTTCCCGTCCGCCTCGCCGAAAGCTGCACTTTGTCACGTCACACTCCATCCCTGGACACTTCCGTGTCCGGCGAGAGTGACGACGCTGTATTTCCCCCCGTGGAACGTGCGGCCCTGACCCGGCGTCAGTTGCGCGAGCGCGAGCGGGTGGCATTCGCCGCCACAGCGCCGGTCGACGAGGACGTCGCCGAAGTAGTGAGGCTCAGCCCCGCCGCTGATTTGATCGTCGCTGCGGACCTGACCGAACCCGACCTCGAGACCGCCGTTGTCACCGAGACCGATGGCATCGTCGCGGTCGCCGATGCCGAGCTCACCGACTACGAAAAGTTGTTGGTTCTCAGCGTCACCCAGTCAATTCCGACCGTGATTCCCGCTGCCGACGCCCGGCCTCGCCGCCGCCAGCGCACCGAGCAGACGGTGGGGGAGGCCTTCGCGCCAGCCCGCGATTTCGTTCCGGCCGGCACGCTGTCGCGGCGCCTGACCCCGTCGCGTCCGCTCGGCGGCAGCATGCGCAAGCGCGCAGCCAAGGGGGCTTCGATCCTCGCGATGTCCTTCGTCGCCCTGATGGCCATCGCCACGTCCCTTCCGGCCGAGGCGCTGCTCTCGGCGCAGGACGTGCAGGCCTCCGCTCTGCAAGCCCAGCGCGTTCCGCCAGTCGAAGACATTCAGAGCATGGACCTGGCCGACGGCGATACTCTCACCGTCGAACGTGACGGGTACGAGTCAAGCTCGATCGCCGAGGTGGCCGCGGCCAGCGGCATCCGTTTGGAAGATACCTTCACCAATAATCCCAACGGAACCATTCAGTGGCCGTTTGCCGTCGGCGTGCACATCGGCGATCAGATTGGCCCGCGCAACTGCGCCGGTTGCTCGTCCAACCACGGCGGCCAAGACTTCAACCCGGGCGTCGGCGCACCGATCCAATCCATCGCCGACGGCGTGGTCAGCTACGCCGAAGACGGCGAAGCCAGCCTCGGCGTGCACATGATGATCGACCACATGATCAACGGCGAGCTCGTCACGAGTGTCTACGCGCACATGATTCACGGATCGATGCTGTTCAAGGAGGGCGACCTGGTCAAGGTCGGCCAGGTCATCGGCAAGACCGGCAGCACCGGAATGTCGACCGGCCCGCACCTGCACTTTGAAATTCGTCAGGGCGGCATTACGGGCATCAAGATCGACCCGCTTGCTTGGCTCTACGCCAATACGAACTAGCTCGCGTCACCAGGTAGACCGCGGGCGCGCGCTGAATGTGGAACCCGCAGAAAGACGCGGAACTTTTTCTGATCACCCGCGAATTGCAGAAGCTATGCGCGTTGACCGGCGAACTAGCTATTCCCGCTCGGTGCGCCCACGCATGAAGGACTCGAGCAAGCCCTCCGGCAGCGGAAACGGTGGCAGGCCGTCGAAGCTGAACAGGCCGACATCATCGGTAGCGGTCCCCCGCGCCACGACCTGGTCGTGCAGCAGCTCCATCTTGACGTCGAGGCGATTGGCGGCATCCGCGGCCTGTCGCAGATCCTCGACGAGCGTATCGGGCACGGCGCCGTTGTACTTGTAGAAGATCTTGTGCTCGAGGCTCGCCCAAAAATCCATCGCGATCGTACGAATCTGAATTTCTACGGTGACCGGCTGTACGCGGTCCGACATGAACACCGGAATCGCCACGATCAGGTGCAGACTCTGGTACCCGTTCGCCTTCGGGTGCCGAATGTAGTCCTTCTCCTGCAGCACCGTGATGTCCCGTTGCCCGGCGAGCAGGTCGCGAATGCGATAGGTGTCGGAGATGAAGCTGCAGGTGATGCGAATGCCCGCGATGTCCTGAATATTGTCCCGAATGCCGTCGAGTTCGAGCGGGTGCCCCTTGCGGATGGCTTTCTTGAGAATGCCCTCCGGTGATTTGAGGCGCGAACTGACGTGCTCGATCGGGCTATAATCGTGAATCGAACTGAATTCCTCTTTCAAAATGTTGATCTTGGTCAGCATTTCGTCGGTCGCGAACTTGTACGACATCATGAATCGGGTCAGTTCGAGCTTGAGCTCGCGCATGGCGGCGATGGTCGTCAGCGCGGTGCTTTCGGTATCGTCCGGCTGGTCCAGCGCGTCGGTCATGCTGTTACGGCACGCAACCAGGCGGTCGCGTCGCCGGGCAGGGTGCGGCCGACGAGGTCTTCGCTCGCGAGTAGCACGTCGCCAGCGGGCAGCTGAACGGATACCGCGCCCGTGTTCGCCACGATCGTCACGTCGCCATTGCGGTAGGCCATGACGTCGGAGCCGAGGCTCTCGAGCCATTCGACCGTTCCGGAGGCGAGGGAGTGCTCACGGCGCAGGCTCAGCGCGAGCTTGTACAGCTCGAGAGTCGATCCAGCCACGCCATTCTGCTGGTCGCGGGCCAGCCCGGCCCACGCGATTGGTTGGGGCAGCCAGCTCTGGGCGCCGGTGCTGAAGCCGAACGACGCGCTCGCAGCCTCCCACGGAATCGGCACGCGGCATCCGTCTCGCCCGTACCGCTCACCGTTCGTACGGAACCAGGTAGGGTCTTCGCGGGCGTAGTCGGGCAGGTCGACGGCCTCGGGCAGCCCGAGTTCCTCACCCTGGTAGAGGTAGCTCGAGCCCGGCAGGCTCAGCATCAAGGCGGATGCCGCCCGAGCGCGTCGCAGCCCGACTGCAGTGTTCGGTAGCCCAACGGTCTTCGGCCCAATGCCGTGCCCCTGCAGGTTCTCGCCGGTGAGGGCGAGCCGGGAGGCATGGCGCACCACATCGTGGTTGGAGAGCACCCAGGTGCTCGGTGCGCCGACGTTGCCAAAGGCTTCGATCGACTCGTCGATGACGCTCTTGAGCTTTGCTGCGTTCCAGGGGGTCTCCAGATACGCGAAGTTGAAGGCTTGGTGCATCTCGTCTGGGCGCACCCACTTGGCCATCTTGCTCAGCGGGTCGACCCAGGCTTCGGCCGCGAGCACGCGGTCGCCGGGGTACTCGGCGAGCACCTTGTGCCAGTCGCGGTAGATTTCGTGCACGCCGTCCTGCGCCCAATAGGGCGCGGTTACGGGCGATTCGGCGCTGATGCCGGGCTCGAGGGTGGCCGGGGCGCCGCCCATGCTACCGCCCTCGGCGGGTGGCGTGTAATCGGGGAGGCCGGGAGCCTTGATCATGCCGTGCGCGACATCCACTCGAAAACCGTCGACGCCGCGGTCGAGCCAGAAGCGCAGCACCGCTCGAAATTGTTCGCGCACCCACTCGCTGTCCCAGTCGAAGTCGGGCTGGCTGGTATCGAACAGGTGCAGGTACCACTGGCCGGGGGTGCCGTCGGGGTCGGTCGTGCGGGTCCAGGCGGGGCCGCCGAAGACGGACTCCCAGTTGTTCGGCGGCAGTTCGCCAACCTTGCCCTTGCCATCGCGAAAGGTGTAGCGGGCGCGCTCTTCGCTGCCCGGGCCGGCGGCGAGGGCGGCTTGAAACCAGCCGTGGTCGCTTGAGGAGTGGTTCGGCACGATGTCGACGATGACGCGAATGCCGAGATCGTGGGCCGTGCGCTGCAGCACCTCGAAGTCGTCGAGGGTGCCGAACAACGGGTCGACGTCGCAGTAGTCGGAGACGTCGTATCCAGCGTCGCGCTGCGGCGACGTATAGAAGGGAGAGAGCCAAATAGCGTCGATGCCGAGGTCTTTGAGCTGCGGCAGTCGCGAGCTGATGCCGGCGAGGTCACCCATGCCGTCACCGTTTGCGTCGGCGAAAGACCGCGGGTAAATCTGATAAATAACGGCCGTGCGCCACCACTCGGCGCCGGAAATCAGTTTGGTACCAGTCATATTTAAATGCTACGGCATCTGCAGTGGATGCCCGGTGCTGGCTAAGTGGTCTCGATCGCCCTGCTGGGGTGATAAAGTTCCTAGGTTGCCAAAAACGTGGCAGTGTTACTGTTTTTTGGTTGCTCTGCCCCCTTAGCTCATTGGTAGAGCACTTCCTTGGTAAGGAAGAGGTAGTGGGTCCGATTCCCACAGGGGGCTCAGGCTTGGAAGCGAACAGCCGACAAGTCGCGGCGGGGTAGCTCAGTTGGTTAGAGCACACGGCTCATAATCGTGGTGTCGCGGGTTCAATTCCCGCTCCCGCTACAAAAACCCCGGATTTCTGCGGAAGTCCGGGGTATTTTTTCGCCGATTTTGGGCCAACCCCGCATAAACCCCGCAGATTGAAATCGCATGAACTCGGCATCTCATCGTTTCCAGGGCCTTCTTTTCACTCGTTTTCTCGTCCCGCCAAGGGTCCATCGAGAGGTGAAAAATAGTGCGCGCAGATGTCCCGAATGCTCACTTTTTCGACCCCGCGGGAACCCTACGTGCCAGGGTTGGGTGAGGCCAGTAGCTAACAGCAAGTCCGCCGTGTGACGTAGGGCGAGAATCAGGAATC